>JANPEN010000360.1:0-5786 GCA_031422955.1 Acidimicrobiia bacterium | reverse complement strand
GGCGCCGCCCTGGCCACCGGCACCGCCGTGCTGAGCGAGGCACCCCGGGAGTTGCGCTCCGGCCAGATCGTGGAGGGCAAGGTACTCAGCGTCGACGCGGCCGAGGTCGTGCTGCAGATGAGCGACGGCTCCACCGGGGTCATCGGCAAACGGCACCTGACCGCCAACGGCCAAGCCGACCCGACCACGTTGCTCTCGGTGGGCGACGGGGTCGAAGCGGCCGTGCTCGTTCGCGACGACCCGCAAGGCCGACTGGTGTTGTCTCGGGCCTGGGCCCTCAAGCAGCGGGCCTGGGAGCAGGTCGAAGCGGCCAAGGCCGCCAACAAGCCGCTGACCGGTCGGGTCACCGGCCAGGTCAAGGGCGGGTTGGTGGTTGACGTTGGCACCCGCGCCTTTTTGCCCGCCTCCCAGGTCGACCTCCACCACGTCGAAGATCTGGCCTCCTTCGTAGGCCAGGAGATCCAAGCCTTGGTCCAGGAGGCCGACCGGGTCAACGACAAGGTCGTGTTGTCCAGGCGCAACTTCATGCGCAGCGCCCAGCGCTCCAAGGCGGGCGAGCTAGCCGCCACCCTCGCCCCCGGCCAGGTCCATCGCGGGCGGGTGGCGCTGGTCACCGACTTCGGCGCCTTCGTGGAGATCGGCGGCGTACGGGGCCTGGTTCATCTCTCCGAGTTGTCCTGGAGTCGGGTCGATCGGGCCGAAGACGTGGTCACCCCCGGCACCGAGGTCGAGGTGAAGGTTCTGGCCATCAAACCCGGCAAGAAGCTCAGCCTGTCCATCCGGGCCCTGACGGAGGACCCGCTCGCCAAGCTTCAGCAGGGCCAGATCCTCCCAGGGGTAGTGACCCGGCTGGCCGATTTCGGGGCCTTCGTTCGCGTCGGCGAGGGCGCCGAGGGCCTCGTCCATGTCACCGAGCTGGCCGAGTATCGCGTCCACGCCCCCGAAGAAGTTGTCACCCCTGGCGACGAAGTCCTGGTCAAGGTCCTACGCATCGACCGGAAACGGCGTCGGCTGGATCTCTCCGTCAATCAGGCCCTGCTTAGCTGATCACGGCCGGCGGTAAGCGCTGACGTGGTCGGGTAGCGAGGCGATGTTGTCCACGTCGGCCTGGGCAATCCCCGGTGCCAACACCATGGGCAACACGCCCGCCCACACTTGGGCGGCCATGTCCTCTTCGTCATCGACCGGTGGCCCGGTGCGGGTCTTGGTCGAAGCCTCATCAAGGCCCAGGGCCAGCACCGAGGTGGCCGCCACCTCCTTGGCCGAGTTGGCCCGCAGGAACGGTCGGCGCCCCGGCACGATGTGATCGACGATGGCATCCAGCGCAGCTGACTTCTCGGCGCCGTCGGTCACCTCACGGGCCAGGCCGAACAGCACCACCGAGCGGTAGTTAATGGAGTGGTGAAAGGCCGAGCGGGCCAAAACCAACCCATCGACATGGGTTACTGCCAACGACACATCGAGCCCGCCCTTGAGACTGCGGACCATGCCCGCAGCCGGCGAACCATGCACGTACACGGTGTCGCCCAGACGCCCGTAGGTCGTCGGTATCACCACCGGCCGACCATCACGCCCGTTGAAGCCGAGGTGGCACACGAAGCCGGCGTCGAGGATCTCGATCACCCTGGCCTGTTCATACGAGGCGCGCTCGGGTAACCGCCGCACTTGAGAGCGGGGCGAGGGCGCTGCGCTCGAAGGGCTGGACCTGTTCATGGGCTCTCCCGTTTCGCACCAGTACAGATTTTGTACCATTACCAGTTTGTACTACTACAATCTCAGCTTAGTTCTGCTACATTAGCGATCATGTTCCATCCAGGAAAGCCGATTTCAGCCGCCGCCCTGGTCGACACCATCGAACGCGCCGTGGCCGAAGGGGTGCTGCGCACCGATGAACGCCTCCCCCCCGTGCGCGCCTTGGCCGCCGCCACCGGCTTGGCGCCCAACACGGTGGCGGCGGCCTACCGCACCCTCAGCCAGCGCGGCCTGGCCGTCGGCCGGGGTCGGGCCGGTACCTTCATCGCCGTTCGTCCCAGCGCCACCGTGCTCAGAGACAGCTCGCCCCCCGCCGGCCTGATCGACCTGTCCAGCGGATCACCCGACCCCGCCCTGTTGCCGGCGTTGGACAACGCATTGGCCAGCATCGAAACCACCCCGGTGCTCTACGGGGCCGATCCCCTCGACCCCGCGCTGGGCCCCTGGGCACGGCGTTGGGCGGTACCGGCGGGACTGGACAGCGCCAGGGTGGCGGTGGTGGGCGGCGGCTTGGACGGGGTTGAGCGAGTGCTCACCGCCCATACCCGAGCCGGCGGCCGGGTGATTGTCGAGGATCCCGGCTACGCAGCCGTGTTCGACCTGCTGGCTGCCCTGGGCCTGGTGGCGGTGCCCGTTCCCCTCGACCAGGAGGGCATGAGACCCGACGCCTTGGAACAGGCCCTGGCCCGGGGCCCCATCGATGCCGTGGTGGTCACCCCCCGAGCCCACAATCCCACCGGTGCCGCCTGGAGCGCGGATCGCCAAGCGCAGCTGCGAGAGGTGCTCGACCAGCACCCCAAGCTGTTGTTGATCGAGGACGATCATGCTGGTCCGGTGGCGGGAGCGCCGCCTCGCAGCCTGGTCAGCCCCGATCGAACCCGGTGGGCGGTGGTCAGCTCGGTGTCGAAATCGTTGGGTCCCGATCTGCGCCTGGCCTTTCTGGCCGCCGACCCCCATACCCTCAACCGGGTCGAAACCCGCCAGCAGCTGGGCACCGGTTGGGTGAGCCACCTGCTGCAACGCCTGGTAGCGGCCCTGCTGGCCGACCCCGCCACTGAAACCTGTCTGGCTCATGCCGCCGAGCAGTACCGCCAGCGCCGTCAGCATCTGACCAGCCGACTGGCGGAGGCGGGTATCCCCTCCTCCGCCGCCTCGGGCCTCAACGTCTGGGTGCCGGTGGCGGCGGAGGCTCCGGTGCTCGCCGCGCTCGCCCAGCGGGGCTGGTGGGCTCGTCCGGGTCAGCGCTTCCGCATGACCACGCCCCCCGCCATCCGACTGTGCGTGGCCGCCTTAACACCGGGCCAGCTGGACCAACTCGGCGAGGACCTCATCGAGGTTCTGAGCCGGGTGGAACCGGGCCGACGCGTCGGCTGAGCCGACCCTAGGCTGACCGTCCGTGCTCCTGTCGCTACCCTCGCCGCTTCTGTCGGGCTGAAATGGACCTCCGCCTGCAACGCGACGGTCTGGTGCTGCGGCCGCCTCGACGCCACGACGCCGCCGCGATGGTCGAAGCGGTCAGGGAATCCCAACCCGAGATCGGCCGCTACCTGGTCTGGGCCACCGCCGACTACGGCATCAAGGACGCCGAGCATTGGTGCAAGTCCGCCACAGCCAGCGCCGCCTCGCCGGAGGGACCGACCGCCCTGCACGTGTTCGACGAGGCAGGAGGACTCCTCGGCGGCGTGGGTCTTCACGCCCAGGACCTGCGCAACGGCAAGGTGGAGTTGGGCTACTGGACCCGAGCCAGCTGCAGAGGCCAGGCGGTGGCGGTGCGGGCGGCGCGACTGATGAGCGGCTGCGCCTTCGACGCTATGGGCTTCAGCCGTGTCGAGCTCATCATCGCCACGGACAACGTTGCCTCCGTGCGGGTGGCTGAGAAGCTGGGGGCCGAACCCGAGGCCACCCTGAAGGACCGTTTGCGCTTGGACCACGGACTGGTCGATGCCTACCTGTACGCGCTGCTCAAGCGCACCACGCCCCGCTGAACAGGTCCCCGGACCGCCGCCGGTCCGGCCACTGTGCAGCTTTCGGTTGCCACATCGCGGCTGGCTGTGTCACGCTCCCGCAACAATGAGCGGTTCTTTCGGCCGGCGACGAGGTGCTCGGCGGTGCGGCCGGTCCTGGACCGCATCCGCCCTCTCCGCGGCCATCGTGCTGGTGCTGAGCCTGGTCGTCGCGGTCGTGCTTCCCCTCCATGGTCCCTTCGGCTATCGGGCCGGTGCCCAGAGCATCGAAGACGCCCGGAGCGAAGCGGAGGCCCTCGAGGCCGAGCTGAACGCCACCCGCGAACGACTCATCGAGCTGGCCGAGGAGTACAACCGGGCCACCGCTGACCTGGAGGAAGCGAAGGCCGAGGTAGCGGCCAACCGGGCCCGCATGGACGGCCACCGCCAAGGCCTGGATGACACGCGGCAGGTGCTGCGCAACTACGCCGTCGAGGCCTACGTGGCGGGCGGCTCATTACGTGAGCTCGACGGTTTCTTCGCCACCGACATCGACAGCGCCGACCGTCGACGCAGCTACATCGATACCGCCAACGGCGACCAGCAACAGATCATCGACGACCTGCGCGCAGCCAGCGCGCGGGTGCAGGGCCAGCAGGAGCGCCTCTCCGCAGCAGAAGCGGTGGCAGCCGCTCAACAGGAACGGCTCCTCGAGTCTCGCCGCGAGGCCACTGAGCTGGAACAGATCACCGCCGAGCTGTTCAGCCAGGCCAAGGGCCGGTTGGGTCAACTGGTGGTCGAGGCCGCCCAACGCCGCGCCGAAGCGGACCAAGCCGCCGCCGCCGAACTCGCCCTGGCGGCCGGCGCGGCCAGCGAGGCTGCCCGCGCCGCGGCCCGAGCGGCGGCCGCGGCCGCCCCGCTGGCGGTAGTTCCCGGTGCCAACGCGGCCAGCGCCAAAGCCGCCGAGGCCGCCCCTGTGGTCTACGTGCCGCCGGTGGGGTTGCGCCCAGAGGCAGCCAGGGCAGTGGCGGCCGCCATGAGCCAGCTCGGGGTGCCCTACGTGTGGGGCGGGGCCAACCCCTCCCAGGGCTTCGATTGCTCGGGGCTGACCCAATGGGCCTGGGGCCAAGCTGGGGTCTCCATCTCGCGCCCGGCGGACTATCAGCGAGACGACGCCATCCCGTTGCGTTACGAAGACCTCCAGCCCGGCGACCTGGTGTTCTACGGCGAGCCGCCCAGCCACATGGGCATGTACATCGGCAACGACGAGATCATCAACGCCCCCCAAACCGGCGAGGTGGTCAGCATCAAGACCATGTGGTACTCCCGAAAGCCCATGTCCTACGGCCGCGTCGCGTAGCCCGGCCGAGCGAGCGCTAGCGAGCCGGACGGAGATGGGGGAGGCGCCCCCAGGCGCCGCCGGGGGCGCAGCCCCCGAACAAACCTGTGATTAGCCTTTCCGTCGGACCGTTGATCAAACGGGGTCGGCGGCCTTTCAAGCTCGCCAGGCGACCTTTTTCAGATCAGCCCCGCGGACGCCGATACCTCTACGGCACCTACGCGAAGGACACTTACATGCGACGACATTTCCTGGCCCTCGGCCTGACCGGGCTGCTCGCCCTGGCCGCCTGCGGTGGCGACGATGGCGGCAGCACCGAGGCTGGCTCGGCCTCCGTGGCCAGTGCGAATTCGGACTCCAGCCAATCGACCGACAAGGCAATCAAGTCGGCCAAAGACTGTGCCGCCCTGATGACGGCGTCCCAGCCGGTCTTCATCAAGCTTTTCCAGGGCCTGGTCGACCAGGCGCAGACCATGTCAGCGGAGGAGCTGGCCCAGCTGGCTACCAGCGGCGCTGAGAACTCGGAACTCATCACCGACTTCCAGAAGCAGCTGGAGACCGACGGCAAAGCCATCGAGAAGCGGGCCAATGAACTGGACTGCAGCGAGGACGACGCCGAGAAAGCCATGTGCGACGCGGTCGCCGAGGTCGACGGCAAGGGCAACACCCTGGCCGAGACGATTATCTCGGGCATGACCGCCCAGTGCGCCTGAGCCACCCCACCCGGCGGGAGCCGGCCCGGCGCACGCCGG
>JANPEN010000359.1:0-16825 GCA_031422955.1 Acidimicrobiia bacterium | reverse complement strand
CGCGGGCGGGGGCAGGCCACGCCGACGGGTCGGCGGCAACGGAAGGCTCGGATCTGGTGCCGTCCCAACCGGTGCCGTCGGGGAAGGCCAACAAGTACCGGGACACATCGAGCTGAGCGGGGGTGTTGATCCCCGCTCCCCACGGGCCAGGGCGAGCCACCCGGCGCAAGGTGAGCGGCTTGGCCCGAGCCATCGCCACCACCGCCGCCAATCCCAGCAGGCTCAGGCCGATACCGGCCCAGTCAGCCCCGGAACGGCCGAACTCGAGGGAGACATGGCGTTGCGTGGGCACGACCACCATGAGGTTGGGCATCACCCGATACGGACCCTTGGCCCCCTCCACCTTCCAGTTGGGGAAGTAGGAGGTTTTGACCATCACCGGAGTGCCGATCTGATCCACGTCGAAGGAGATGGAATCCGATCCCTCCTCAATGGCGCTGACCGTAACCGGAGCGACCGGCACCGCCTCGGGGTTGCTGCCCAGCTCGATCCGTTGCCACTCGGCCGGCCCGTTGGCGGCCAGGGCAACGTTCCAACGGCTGGGATCGTTGTAGTAAGCAGCGCTGGGCGCCAGCCAGTCATCCTGGGTGCCAACGATGTCGGCCAGCACCGCCGGCTGGTTCTCGAGGGCTTCGACCAGGGCGCTGTTGGCCACCTCATAGATGTCCCAAGGCCCTGAACTACGCAGATAGCGCAGGTCAGCCTGGCTGTTGGCCTGGGTCTTGGCCGCCTCGGTGAGGGCCATGTAATAGCGCACCCCCATCAGCTGCATGTGTTGCACACCCTTGCCCACGTCGAGGGCGGAGTAGGGAAGGTCTCGCTGGGCTCTGGACGGCGCCTCGGACAGCTCGGACTGGTTCATGAAGTGGTACGGCGTCGTTGCCGAGGACTCGAAGTAGAGGCCCTCCATGGATCCGATACAGCCCTTGGTCCAATACGGCAGCAGCATCAGGGCCATGGGGGTGCCGTAGGAGTTCAGCTTCTCGGTCTGGTACTCCCACATGGCCCGCCCGCAGCCCTGCTCCCGACCCACTTCGGCCATGGCCTGAACTACCGCTTCGTACTCGGGAAAATCCTTTTTGCCCTCGTAACCGCTGTAGTTCCACCGGGCCCAGTCATCGACGATGGACTGGGGAGCGTCGACCAGGCCGTAAAAGCTGTGCTGGCCACCCACCAGCTTGGAGCCGGGGACCAGGCCGAGGGGAAGGGCCACGGCGAAGAGCAGCCCGACGGCGGCAATGGTTCCACCCAGAGAACGCAGGCCGAAACTGGGTAACTCGTTGATGAACAGGGCCAGGCCCACCGCGGCCAGCAGATACAGCGAGAGGTAGTAGAAGGGCAAGAAGCGGGCGTTCCACATCTGGGTGTCGGGCCAGACGGAGAACAGCACCCCCATGGTCACCACACAGCTGGCCAGGAAGGCCCCGATCAGCTCCCGGTTGACGATGGAGAGCACCACCGCGACCAAGCTGAGGGCGAACACCGCGTACCAAACAATGGTGAGGGACTTGGCCGGCCCGAGGTAGTCGCGGTAGGTCTGCAGCCGTTCCCAGCCCATGTCGTTGAAAAGGGCACGGTTCTGCAGGAAAGGCAGCGCCCAGAACCCGCTCAGCATGGCGCCAGCCACGCCCGCAGGGGCCACCCAGTACAGAGTCGACCGCCAGGCCGGCTCGAGACGGTAGGCGGCCCCGATGAGAAAGCTGAGGGCCAGGACCGGCAACGCCAACGCCAACATCGTGGGGATGCGGTCGGTGTAGCCAGCCCAGCCGCTGGCGGCCACGCTTCCCACGAACCCGACGAGGAGCAGCCAGCTCCCCGGCTTGCGAGCGTCGATAGCCAAACGGAGCAAGCCCAACAGCAGGGTGGCCACCACCGCAAACATGGCAGGGATGAGGTGGTTGAGCAGGACCAGCGAGAACAGCACGGCTCCCCACGCCCGGTAGCGACCGGTCTCCAGACCTCTGGCCGCCACCCCCAGGTAAACCAGACACAGCGACAGGCTGATGGAGAAGGAGAACTCGCCCGCCAGGGTGGAAGCGGCGTTGCCGCCGATGATCCGGAAACGCTCGTCGAAATCGAAGATGAAGGGCAAGGTGCCGAACGCCAACAGCGCCGGGCCCGGGTAGCGCAGCCGGAACATGCGGCCCATGAACCACGCGGCCAGGGGCATGGTGACCAGCCCCGATACGGTCACCAGCTTGAAGGCCACCGTGTAAGGGACGAATGGCACGAGGTCCAACAGCACTACCAGCAGGGCCGGGACCACCATGTAGAACTTGTAGGCGGGAAAGCCGGCGTACCAGTCCTTGGTCCAGCCCGAGAGGCTGAAGTTGGGCAGAATCTCGCGGCGCAGATAGTCCGGCCCCCAGACGTGGGCGCCCATGTCGCCGCCCGCGGCCAGGCTGTCCCGCAGGAGCAGTCCCGGCTGGAGTTGCAGCCACACGAAGGCCATGGCGACGGCCACACCGATGACGCTGAGGGCCGTGCATACGATCTGTTCGGTGGTGAAGGGACCGCCCTTGGCTCGATGGCGGGGCCGCCGAGGCCGCTTGGCCCCTGGCGGCGAGAGCTGGCCCTGTTCGGTCTCGTCGGTGGCCGGTCCTGTGGGCGTAACGGGGCCGGTGGGCGCCGCGGGGCCGGTGAGGGCCGCGGGCCCGGTAAGGGCCGCGGGCGCGGTGAGAGCATCGGCCTGGACGGGAATTGCTCCCTGGGTCGGGTCCCCCTGACCCGGAGCCAGTTGGCCCGGCCGCAGAGACGGCGGGTGGGGTACGGGCTCGGCGGTGGGAGGGGTGGTGGCGTCCATCGTTAGGGCTCCGGAGCACCCTTTGGTCGTGGATGCCCATTCCAAGCTAATCGCCGAGTTCTGCCAAGGCGCGGTCACCCGGTCGCTCAGGCACCCCGCGCCGGGGCGCCGTGGGGAGGCTCAGCTCGCCTTACGTAGGGGCTGAGCGGCTTTGATCTCCTCCAGCAGCGAGCGCAGGTCGAGTCGTTCCCCGCTGCGGCTCCAGGTGCGATGGTCACACGTCGAGCAGGAGGTCATGGTCACTGCCTCGCCACGCACGTACATGGTGATGGTGACGAGATTGCCGCGGCAACCTCGGTTGCAGACCCCGACGGTGCTGGTGCTAGGCGGGCTGGCGTTCGCCACGCCTGCGGAGCGTGAATTCCTCGCCGCTCCAGCGGAGCGTGAAGTCATGGTCATCGGTGCCTCTCAAGATTGTCTTCAGCCATCGCTGGCAAACCGCGTCCATGCCCGGAACTTCCCAGCTAGGTACATCGACCAGTGCGCCGCAGCGCTGAAGGGCAGACGCAGGATTGCCACAACAACCGGGATGTTTCACCCAGAGTCACCGACTCGTCACACTGTTCGGGGCGATTCGACGTCGATTCGTTGCAAAGGCCGGTCTGGATTCGGCCGGTCTGGATTCGGCCGGTCGGGGCAGCTGGTCAGCTCAACGCCAGCACGACAACGGTGCTGGCGTTGAAACACACGTGGGCCACGATGGCAGGGCCGAGACGGCCGCAGACCTGGGCCAGGCCCCCGAACACCAGACCGGCTACCACCAGGCCGGGAAACTGCACCACCTGGAAGTGCACCAGGGCGAAGACCCCCGAGGAGATGGCGACGCTGGCCCAGCCGGGCAGGTACCCGGCCAGTCCCCGTTGCAGCAGGCCTCGGAAAAGCAACTCTTCGACCACGGGAGCGACCAGGGCCAGCAACACCAACAGGGCGATGAAGCCCGCCAGCCCGCTGCCTTTGCTGGTCAACTGGCGAGCCGGTTCGTCGGACTCGACTCGCGCGAGCTGATAGCCCAGGCCGATCAGTAGCTGGGCCCCGAGGCCGCCCGCCGCGCCGATCACCAGAACCTTGGGACGGTATGCGAGACCAAGGACCTGTCGCCAGCTACGACCGCGGGCGGTGGTGGCCAGTCCTACCGTGGCCAGTTGCATGGCCCACATGGGCGTCTGGCCCAGGGCCAGGACCAGCAACGGCGCCGTATCGAACAACGTCAACGACGTGTTGAGCAATACCTCGGCGGCGGCCATACCCGACGCGGTGCCGGCCACCACGAAGGCCGGGGTCACCATCAACGTGGCCGCCGCGCCGACCATGAAACTGGCGAGCCAGCCGGCCACGAACGCGGTCACCCAGCCCCCCGAACGCACCGCTCCCGGCGCCGCAAACCACGGAGACCAGGCCCTGACCGGCCCAGAACCACCCCTCGACGAGCTGGGCTCAGCTGGTAGTCGCACAGGGCGAAACTAGCCACTGACCCCTGGCCCGCCCGCCCCCCGTACGACCCGCATTTGGGCCAGGTCGGACCTAGCATGAAGGGATGGAACCCAAGGCAAACCCGCCCGGCGGACCCAAGCAGGGTCGTACGCCGGGCACCGGGGCCCGCGGCGAGCAGGGCTTCCCCAAGTGGGCGATCTGGGCCCTTATCGGCCTGGTGGTGCTGGTGCTCGTCGTCCCGCCGCTGCTGCGGCAGGATTCGGGCAGCAAGATCAGTTACTCCGAGTTCATCAGCGCGGTGCAGGACCACAGGGTCGAATCGATCGAGTTCGACAACACCACCGGTGACATCGACGGCGAGTACCGCAACGGGGACAAGTTCCATACCACCGGTTACCTGGACTTCACCGACGGCGACAGGCAGCTGCTGAAAGACAACGACGTCGTCCAGAAGCCGGCCACCCCCCGCTCGAGCTTCCTGGCCCAGATGCTGCCCATGTTGTTGGGTTTCGGGCTGCTCATCGGGTTTTTCGTGTGGATGCAACGCAGGGCCGCCGGCCAGATGGGCAACTTCATGTCCATCGGGCGCAGCCGAGCCAAGACCTATTCCGCAGAGCGGCCCTCCACCACCTTCGAGGACGTGGCCGGTTACGAGGGGGTCAAGCAGGAGATCCGGGAGGTCATCGACTTTCTGCGTAGCCCGGCCAAGTTCGCCGCCATCGGAGCCCGTATCCCCAAGGGTGTGCTGCTGGTCGGTCCCCCCGGCACCGGCAAGACCCTCATCGCCAGAGCGGTGGCCGGCGAGGCGGGTGTCCCGTTCCTGTCGGTGACCGGCTCTGACTTCATGGAGATGTTCGTCGGGGTGGGCGCCTCCCGGGTCCGGGACTTGTTCCAGTCGGCCCGCAAGATGGGTCGAGCCATCATCTTCATCGACGAGATCGACTCCATCGGGCGCAAGCGCGGCGCCGGTCTGGGCGGTGGCCACGACGAGCGGGAACAGACCCTCAACCAGATGCTGGCCGAGATGGACGGCTTCGAGGCCACCGAGGGTGTTGTCATTGTGGCCGCCACCAATCGGCCTGACGTCCTCGACCCCGCCTTGTTGCGCCCTGGCCGCTTCGACCGCATGGTGATTGTCCCGTTGCCGGAGTTCACCGAGCGCCTGGCCATCCTCAAGGTGCATTGCAAGCACAAGCGCATCGCCCCCGACGTTGAGCTCAACATCGTGGCCAGAGGCACCCCAGGTATGTCCGGCGCCGACCTGGCCAACCTGGTCAACGAGGCGGCGCTGTTCGCAGTGCGCCACGGCGACGACGTGATCCGTGCCAGCCATTTCGAGGAAGCCCGTGACCGGGTGATGATCGGCCAGCGACGAGAGTCCGTGGTCATGAGCGACAGCGAGAAGGAGATGACCGCCTACCACGAGGCCGGTCACGCTCTGGCGGCAACGTTGCTGCCCGGCTGCGACCCGGTCCACAAGGTCACCATCCTGCCCACCGGCATGGCCCTGGGGGTCACCATGACCCTGCCCCAGGAAGACCGCCACTCGATGTCCCAATCCGGCATCGAGGATCGTCTGGCCATGATGCTGGGCGGTCGCATCGCCGAGGATTCCGTTTACGGCGAGGTCACCAACGGTGCCTCCGATGATCTACACAAAGCCACCGAGTTCGCCCGCAAGATGGTCCGTGAATGGGGAATGTCCGACCGTATCGGGCCCATGGCCTGGGGTTCGGGGGGGCCGGTGTTCCTGGGCGAGGACTGGATGCAAACCCGCGAGTACTCCGACGAGACGGCTCGAGTCATCGACGAAGAGATCGAACGGATCCTGCGTGAGGCCGAGGAACGAGCCCGCAAACTCATCCACGACAACCGCAAGGCGCTTGAGATGATCGCCCGAGCCCTGCTCGAACGCGAGACGGTCGATGGCCGTGAGGTCAATCGGCTCATCGAGCTTTCCCACGCCAGCGGTCCAGGGGCCCAGGACCAACTCGCCAGCGTCTTGCCGCCCCCTCCACCACCCGCCCCGGTGGGCTGAGCCTCCCCCACCCGGTCTCGATCAGCGCAGCTCGGCCAATGCTCCCCACAGATCAGCGGAGTTGACCGGGCCCAAGAAGTGCCGGCGCACCACCCCCTGGGCGTCCGCGATGAGCACCAGGGGCACCGCGTCGATGCGGTAGCGCTGGTGACAAGCACGATCGGTGCTGGCGTCGAGCCGCTGCACGACTACCTCGGCGCTATCGAGAATCACGGTTCGTTCCCACACGGCCTGGCAGGCTTCGCAGGTAGCGGAGCTGAACAGGGCCACCAGCCAAGGCGCGTCCGGCCGGGCGAAGTCCTCTCGCTGGAGCTGCACCGGCACGTGCCAGCTTGGGCTGGTGACCGGTTGGCGGCGGGTGCGGCGACTCAGCTGGGCGGCCGCCGCCGCAGCCAGCACGGCCAAGGTGGCTGCGACCAGAAAACGGTTCATCGCCTGCGCCTCAGCCGCTGCCGCCCGTCGGCGAGGTCGCCGCGGGGGCTGGGGCGGCGCTCGACGGGCTAAGGCTCGTGTCGCCATCGACTATCGAGGTCGACACCGGCGCCGTGGTGGTGGTGGTGGTGGTGGTGCTGGTGCTGGTGCTGGTGCTGGTGGGCACCGTAAGCAGCGGGGTCGGCGCGGCGGTCACGGCGGTCACCCGGCTGGACGAGGTGATCGGGCCCGCTGGGACGGTTTGGGCGCCGACAGCGGAGGTGGATGGGCTCGAGGAGACGGGTCCGGGCTGGTTCACCACCCCGATAACGCCGAGCGGGTCGGGCACCAGCACCCCTTCGGGCAGCGGGATGGCGGTCATGAAGCTGACGTCGGCCAACGGCCCGTAGGTCTGGACGCCGTCGACCACGATGGGTCCGCTGGCCTGCACCATGAGCAGCAACGGCTCACCCGCGGTGATGGGCAGAGCCAGCTCCAGTTGTTGCCGAGGGTCGAGTTGTTCGGCGCCGAGGGAAAGGTCCAGCTCTACCGCCTGGCCGCCCCGGTAGGCGCGCACGGAGAGGATCACCGGCTGGTCGAGGGCCACGTTGGTGATCACCGCTTTGGCCGCCACCACGTCGCTCCGCGCCGCGTTGGGTAGCACCCAACGGCTGGCCACCACCGGCGAGCCCATCGAAGCGGCCAGTCCCGGCGGTAGGGCAAGGACCGGTGCCCCCGACGCCGGCGGCGCGGCCACCGTGGTGCCGGGTGGCGCGGCCACCGTGGTGCCGGGTGGTGGCGCGGTGGTGGGGCTCGAGCCGGGATCGGCGCTGGCGGCGGCGACCACGGTCCCTGAGATCTGGACCCGCTCCGCCACCACGGCCACCCCGTTGAGGGAGCGCACCACCGTGGAATGACGAATCGGTAGGGCCACCCTGCTCTCGTTGTTGAGCACCACCTCGGCGTAGGACTGGGGGGCGATCTGCAGCTCGAAGGGCTCTATGGCCAGTTGCTCGGAGGCCCGGGGGCGGTCCACCTCGACCTCGACCAGGGCGGTGTCCTCGCTCGGGTTGAACACCGCGATGCGCTCCAAGGTCTCGCTATCGGCTCGCCCGTCGGCGAAGTACCAGCTCGTCGCGGCGCTGGGAGCACCGGGGGTGACGTCGAGGGTAACGGTGCCGTCAATGCCGGTCAGCGTCTGGACGCGATCGACCACCAACCGTCCGCTGCGGGCCTTGATGGTGCTCGAGATGCGCTGGCGGACCGGTACCACCTCGGTCAGATCAACCGTGACCAGCCGCCGAGGCGGCACCAAGAAACCCTGCAGAGCCTCGGGCGAGCGGAACCCGTCCTCGGTGTCGAAGGTGATGTCGACCACCGCTTCGGCTGCGAAGGGATTGAACAAGGCCAAACGAAGCGACGACGCCTCTTGCGGGGTGGTTTGGCCCCACGGGAAGTACCACTGGTCCGACGCTTGCGAGCTGCACCGGTCGCTGTCCCAGCCCCCGATCCCCGCCACCTCATGGCTGACCACCACCCCGCCGTGGTCCAACTCGACCAACGCCGCCGCCCATTCGCCCTGGGCCAGGGTCGAAAGCACGATGCGGCGCTGGTCGTGAGCGGGGACCTCGACGGGGAATCGCTGATCGGCCCCGCCCTCGACGAAGAGCTGGAGAAAACCGCTGGCCGCCCCATCGGTGGGGTTGGCCACGGTGACGGTGTGCTCGGCGATTCCTGCCCCGGTGGCCGTTCCGCCGGCGCAGAACCACGTCGAGCTGCCGGCGCTGTCGCTGGTGGCCAGGGGCGTCAGGACGGCGGCGTTAACCGCCGGGGTGCTGTCGAGGGGCGTGGAGCTGCGAGGTTCGACCACCACCGCCGCCAGCGCCAAACCGGCCAGAAGGACAACGACGGGGAGTCGCCGGGCCATCATCGCCGTTCACCCTCGCCCAGCTCGTCGCCCCCATCGAGGGCGAACTCGTCAACGGGGGCCTGGTGGGGGCCGACCTGGTCAGAGCCAGCCTGTTCGGAGGCGGCCTGTTCGGAGGCAGCCTGCCCGACGACTCGGGGCGATTCGACGTCGATTCGCTGCGAATCCTGCCGTCCATTTGGCTCGTCCAGCCCGGCGGGCGGGCCGTGCTCGACCGGTTCAACCTGATCGACCGGGTCAACCTGATCGACCGGGTCAGCCAGCTCGGCCGGGTCATCTTCGGCCGGGTCATCTTCGGCCGGGTCTCCGGGTTCGGGACGGGCGGGCTGGGGGGGAGCGGCGGCAGTTTCGGCGTGGACCGTGGGGTCCTCAATGATGCTGGGATCGGGCGGGAGCATGTCCCTCCCCTCGGAACGAAGCTGGTAGGGGCGATCAGGTACCATCATCACGGCCGGGGCCACCGAATGGATCCGTGCCGCTGAGCCCTCGCTGACCCACTCCGGGGCGGCGGCGACGGGGGCCACCACCGCGGACTCGGGCCAGGGTCGGGCTCGATAGCGCACCACAAAGGCGGCGAGGGCCAGCCAGGCCAGCAATTGCACCACCCACACCACCTGATAGGTGGAGGATGACGCGAAACGCAGGGTGGCCGGGCCGGCCGTGGCCACCTCGTATCGGTTGGCGAAGCCGAAGCCCACCCCACCCGCGACGGGCTGTCCGCTGACCGTCAGCTCCCAGCCCGGATCGAAGCTGTGGGCCACATGGAGCACGACCTCGTCGTCCAGGCTGCCTTCGAAACGCTGATATCCGGCGGCCGTCAAGGCCGGGGTGCGGGCGGCGCTGGTATCGGGGAAAGCCAGGTCGGCTACCTCGCTCACATCGGGGGTCAACTCGACGGTGAGGGGAAGCCAGGCCGTATTGCGGTACACCCGCATGGCGCCGTTGAGTTCGACCTCGGCCAGGTCGAGTTGGCTGCCCAGGGTGGCATCGATCCAGGCGGCCGCCGGGTCCTGGGCGCTTTCGAAGGGAACGGGGGCCAGACGGTCGATCACCACCACATAGCGCACGCCCAGCACCCCAAGCTGCTGGCCGAGCCGGTTGTAACCACCCGCCCTGGCCGTGCTCAAGGCGGAGGGGATGCGCCGGGTGGCCTCGCTCTCCGGTCCGCTCCACAACGCCGATACCGATGGGTAGCCAAGGCTGGTGGCGTAACTGGTCACGCCGTCTCCCACCGGCCAACCGGCCACCGGCAGGAGATCGGCCGAGCCGAGCCACAGCACCCGGAACGGTCCCACCGTGGCGGCTTCATCGTCCACGAAGCCCAACACCCGGTCATAACCGCCACTTGGCATGCCCCAGTGGCCGTTGAAGGAACCTAACCCCAGCGGTAAAACAGCCAGGAACAGCCCGGCGGCGGCGGCTAGGGAGGCGAACTGTCGCCAACCGAAGCGGTAGCCGGGCAGGTCGATGTCGAAGGCGGCCAGCCCCGTGCCGACCGCCAGCGCCACCCCCAACGCAGCCGGGGTCAGCAACACCTCGGCGGCGGGCAGACGCCGATCTGTCCAACCGGCCTGCACCACCGCCACCACCACGAGGGGCAAGGCGTAGAGGCACCAGCCCCGCACCGCCCAGGCCAGCCGCCAGGCCCGCCCGATCGTCAAACCCGCCAGCCCCGCCACCAGCAAGCCCCAGCTCAACCAACCGGCGCCGGTAGCACCAGTCTGGAAGCCCAGAAGGTCGACGAGCGCCACCTCGTGGGCACCGCCGGCGGCACCGAAAACCCGCAGATCAGGATCGTTGGCCGACCAGGCCGACGCCAGCCACGGGACGTGCAGAGCGAGGCCAGCCACCAGCCCGATAGCCGCGGCGCCGAACGAGCGCAGCGCCGCCCTGCGCTCGCCGCTGAACAACGAACCGACCATAAGGGCCCCGGCGGTGAGGGCTACCACCAACACCGCCCCGGGGTAGAGGGTGACCAGGACGGCCACATTCAGGGCCACCACCGCACTGGCTTGGCCGAAACTGCGCCACGACGCCTCCCCGAAGGGTTGGGCCCCCGCCGCCCGGGCCAGGGCCCGCACGATCCAGGGCAGCAAGGCGTACAGGGCCAACGCCCGCCAGCTCCCCGCGGCCAGGGCGTTGTACGGCAGCGGGTTGGCTCCGTAGGCCAAAACCATGGCCGCCTTGGCCCGACTGTGGGGGGTGAAGGAACCCAGTCGCCACACCCCCACTAGGCCCAGGGGGATCGTGCCCAACACCAGCAGGACCCGAGCCAGGCCGGTAGCGCCGAAAAGCAGGAGCCCGACCAGCCCGATCAAACCAAAGCCGGTAGGGGCGAAACCAGCCTCGCCCAGCCCGGCCTGGCGCCAACCACTCCAGGCCATGGGGAACAGGTCACGGGCCCGGTCAGGGAACACGACCAGCTCCCCCACCGCCGGCAGCGACCGGGTCAGCAGATGACGGCTCCCCAGGAGCAACACCAGGGCCACACCCACCGCCACCGCTACGTTGTGGGGCTGGGCGGTGGCGCCCCGGCGGGCCAGCCACTGACGCATCGAGTCGCCCAGGGTGGCGTCGAAATCGCCGGTGCCGATCTGGCCCCGCAAGAACCCCGTCAACCGGGCTGAGCCGCGCACATGCAGGTGGCGCAGCTCCAGGTCTGTCACCTGTCGAGAAGCAGCCACCCTGCGCCGTTTGGCCATCATCGAACGGGAGTTTCGGAGGTTCCAGGCCCAGGCTCCGACCAGTTCGCGGCTGTGATGGATACGGCCGGTGGCCAGCGCCGCGGCCACCTCGACGAGGGAGAGCAGCGCCTGCTGGATAAGTACGCCCAACAGGTAGAACCAGCCGTAGTTGGTCAACACCATGCGCAACCGGTGGCGCGACTGCAACCGCCGCCGATCATCGTCACGGCGTTGGCCCAGGGCTTCGACGTGACGCACCCGAGCCGATGGAGCCACCAGAACCCGAGCCCCGGCCAGATGGGCGCGCCAGCAAAGGTCGGTGTCTTCACCCTGGAAGGACATGACCTCGTCGAACCCGCCCAGCGCCCGCAACAGATCGGCCCGGATAAGGAAACAGGCGCCGGGGACGAAGAACACGTCACGTACGCCGTCGTGTTGTTCCTGGTCGAGCTCGCCCCGTTCGCACAACGGGAAGGGGGCACCGAAACGATCGGCGCCCATGCCCACGTTCAACAGCGCTTCTGGCTGGTCCCAGCGCACCAGCTTGGGGCCGACCATGCCCGCGTTGGATCGGTAGGCCTCCTCCACCAGGAGCCGCACGGTGTTGGGAGCCAGGGCGACGTCGTCGTGGCAGACCAGGAAGAACGGCGCCCCCTCGACCATGGTGAGGGCGACGTTTACCGCCGCCCCGGGTCCACGGTTGGTCTCGAGCCGACGGACGTAGGCACGCGGGGCGATTTCAGCAATTCGGTGGGTGGGGTCCTGGTCACTTTTCGTGTCGACGACGAGGATGGAGAGGTTGGGATACTCCTGGTTGACCAGGGATCCCAGCGCTTCCTCGAACCAAGGGCCGGGGTTATGGGTGACGACCACGGCGACCACGGTGGGCAGCACAACAGCCGCCGCAAGCGTCACATCGACGCTATCGGTGACGGACCCCCGCCCTCCTGGGTCCGGGTCGAGGGCGAAGCTCTCATCCACGGTGAAGGGAGGCTACTCGCCCTCTCCAGAAGCGACGGCGATCACCCGGCGTGACCGGAGCCAGGCCGATCCCCGCCAGATCCATCCAGCCCACCACGCGGCGGTACGGTGGCTCCATGAGCGATCGAGCCCGCCAGGGGCTGGAAGTGGGCGTCGGGTTGGCCCTGCTCGGCCTCCAACGTTGGATGACCCTGCGCCCCGATATCGAGCGGGAGCTCGACCGCTTGGGCCACCACCTGGTAGCAGACGTGAGCCGCCGGGTCGGTGAAGTCGTCAGCGCCGCCATCGAGCTGGCCGCCTCCAGCGTCAGCACCAGCACCAATACCAGTATCAGCAACAAGCCGTGATGGCGCCGCGGTCGAGGTCGGCCCGCTCCGCCATCGGCACCGGCCCCTCCGGCGTGAGCGGCAAGGTCCCAACCCGCCGGCCGCGGGTCGCCCTCGATCTGACCCCCTTGCTGGGTCGGCCCACCGGGGTGGGGGTGTTCACCCGCGCCCTGGCCGCCGAGCTGGCCGTTCGGCCCGATCTGGACCCGGTCGGCTTCGCCGTCACGTGGCGTGGCCGAGGGGAGCTGGCTCGCATCACCCCCGCAGGCTTCCGCATCACCCCCGCAGGCTTCCGCATCGTGTCCCGACCCATGCCCGCCCGGCCCCTGCGGGCGATGTGGTCGCGAGCAGAGTGGCCCCCGCTCGAATGGTTCTCCGGACCCGTCGACCTGGTCCACGGCACCAACTTTGTGGTCCCTCCCACCCGGCGGGCGGCCCGGCTGATCACCGTGCACGACCTGACCCCGGTGCGCTTCCCGCAGCTGTGCACGCCCGACACGCTGGCCTACCCCCACCTGATCCAACGGGCCTGGCGGCGAGGGGCGTGGATCCACACCGACAGCTCCTTCGTGGCCGACGAGGTGCGCGACTGGTTGCGGGTGAGTGACGCCGACGCCGGGCGGGTGGTGCCCATCCATCTCGGGGTGACGCCCATCGCCGCAGGGAACCCGGAGGCAGGCCAAATACTGGCCAGAGCCCGGCGTTACGTGTTGGCCTTGGGCACCGTCGAACCTCGCAAAGGCCTGGTCGATCTGGTCAACGCCTTCGACGCCTTGGCGAGGGGCGATGATCCCGGCCGCCCCCCTGCCGATCACATCGCCCTGGTGATCGCGGGGCCCGACGGCTGGGGGATCGACGCATTCGACGCCGCCCTGGCCCGGTGCCATTGGCGTAACCGGGTGATCCGACTGGGCTGGGTCGAGGACCACCAGCGCACCGATCTGCTGGCCGGGGCCCAGGTCCTGGCCTACCCCAGCGTGTACGAGGGATTCGGTCTCCCGCCCCTCGAGGCCATGGCGATGGGTGTGCCAGTGGTGTGCAGCGACGCCGGGTCCCTGCCCGAGGTCACCGGCGACGGCGCGGTACGGGTGCCCGTTGGCGACGTCGAAGCCCTGGCCGCGGCCTTGGCCGAGGCCGTGTCCGACACCCCTGCGGCGAACGCCCGACGAACGGAACAGATCGCTGCGGGTAGGCACCAGGCGGCCCGTTTCGACTGGGGTAGCTGCGCACAGGAGCTGGTCGATCTGTATTCCCGGATGCTGACCATAGGCTGAGCCGGTGCCCGACCAGCCGCTCCCCTGGCCTCCGTGAGGGCGCTGATCACCGGTGCCAGCGGTTTCGCCGGGCGTCACCTGCTGGCCCACCTCGCCGCCCAGGGTGACGAGGTGATCGCCTCGGATCGCCGTGACGGCGGGCCCGACCTGCTCGACGGGCCGGCCTGGCAGACCCTGCTAGCCACCGTTAGACCCGACGCGGTGTACCACCTGGCCGCCCAGGCCAGTGTGGCTGCCTCCTGGCAGGACCCGGTGGGTACGTTGCGGGCCAACGCCGAAGGCACCCTCAACGTGCTGCTGGCCTGCCGGGACGCGGAGGTCGGTCGGGTCCTGATGGTGTCCAGCTCGGATGTGTACGGCGCCGCCGCCGCCGGGGTGGGCGCCTCGTCTCTGGTCGAATCCACGCCGCTGCAGCCGGTCACGCCCTATGCGGCCAGCAAGGCCGCCGCCGAGCAGCTGGCCCTACAGGCCTGGCTGGGCTGGGGGGTGCAGGTCGTGCGGGTGCGGCCGTTCAACCATCTCGGGCCGGGCCAGGACGAGCGGTTCGTGGCCGGTGCCCTGGCCGCCCGCATCGTGACCGCCGAACGAGGCAACGGCGAAGTGGTGGTGGGCAACCTCGAAGCCGTCCGAGACTTCACCGACGTGCGCGACGTGGTGCGCGCCTACCGAGCGGCCCTGCACCAGGGGGTTCCCGGCGAGGTGTACCAGATCTGTTCGGGCCGGGGCGTGGCCATCGCCGAGCTTGCCAACATCCTGGTCAGCCTCGCCTTGCACCCGGTGCGGCTGGTGACGGACCCCGGCCTGCTCCGCCCGGTGGACGTGCCGGTGCTGGTAGGCAACGCCGCCCGGCTGCGGGCCTGCACCGGCTGGGCCCCAACCATCGAGCTAGCCGACACCCTGGCCGAGCTGCTGGCCGACTTCCGCGCCCGTATCCGCTCCGAAAGGCGCTGAGTAAGCTCGGGAAGAGAAGAGAATTCGAACCCGGACGAAGAAGCCGGTTGGGCGGTGCCACCCCAGTGAGGTGTGCAGATAACCGCCCCGGACGATTAGGACGGACTCATCATGGCCACCAAACGAGCGCTCATCACGGGGATCACCGGCCAGGACGGGTCCTATCTGGCCGAGTTCCTCTTGGGCAAGGGTTACCAGGTGGTCGGCATGGTCCGGCGATCCTCAACGGTCAACTTCGAGCGCATCGCGCACATCCAGGACCGGGTCACCTTGGCCGCTGGGGACCTTTTGGATCAGGGCTCGCTCATCAGCGTTATGGCTGAACACCGCCCCCAGGAGGTGTACAACCTGGCCGCCCAGAGCTTCGTGCAGACCAGCTTCGGCCAGCCGGTGCTGACTGGGGATGTGACCGCCCTGGGTGTGACCAGGCTGCTGGAAGCAATCCGGGTAGTGGATCCCGGCATCCGCTTCTACCAGGCGTCGAGTTCGGAGATGTTCGGCAAGGTGGTCGAGGTCCCCCAGAGCGAGGCGACCCCGTTCTACCCCCGCTCCCCTTACGGGGTGGCCAAGCTCTACGGGCACTGGATCACGGTGAACTACCGGGAGAGCTACGACCTGTTCGCCACCTCCGGCATCCTGTTCAATCACGAGAGCCCACGGCGGGGCCTCGAGTTCGTCACCCGCAAGGTCACCCATGCCGCGGCCCAGATCAAGCTCGGTCGGGCCAAGGAGCTGCGCTTGGGCAACCTCGACGCCCAAAGAGACTGGGGCTTCGCCGGCGACTACGTCGAGGCCATGTGGTCCATGCTGCAGCTCGATGAGCCCCGTGACTTCGTGGTCGCCACCGGCGAAACCCACGCCGTGCGCGAGTTGGTGGAGCTGGCCTTCGACTACGTCGGGCTGGACTGGGAGCAGTACGTGAAGATCGACGAGCGGTTTTATCGACCGGCCGAGGTGGATCTGCTCATCGGCGATCCCAGCCAGGTACGCGCCGCTATCGGCTGGGAACCACGCACCCCGTTCGCCGACCTGGTCAAGATGATGGTCGACGCCGATCTGGCCCTGCTGGCCCATGCCCCGCCGCCGATGCGCTAACCGCGTCGGCTGACAGTAGAGAGACCAGGCGGGGCTGCGCTCAACCGCGGATTGGGCCCAGGGTACGGTTCCTGGCGCCCAGCGAACGCAACCAGCTGAGCCTGCGCTGCGCCCCCGTGGTGTTGGGGTGGTCCACGCCCAGAGTCTGGCGGAAGGCCGCCACCAGCCCCTGGTTGCGTTCCAGGATGTCGCGCTGGGCTCGCTCATCCAGCTGGCCGTGGATGGCGACGAGTAGCCCGGCCGCGACCGCGGTGCTGGGGTCCTGCCGGCCCTGCTCACGGCCCAACCCCACCAGCAGCACCGCGGCGAGCCGGGCGGCCGGCAGGAGCCTGTCCTCGGCCAGCAGCTCCTGCACCACGACCAATCCGAAAGACCCGGGCGAGGGTGAAAACTGCCCCGCTTCCAGGCGACGGGCGGCCGCTTCGGAGAGCGATGCCACCGACCGGTAGACGATCTGCTGGTGCTCAGCATCGGTGTCCGCCAGCTCACCGATGAGGCGTCGGGCAATGCGCCCTTCGTCGGGGGATCGACCCAACACCGACGTGACGGCAGCCGAGTGAGCCGAGTCGGATGAGCCGGCCACGGACCCGGGCGGCTTGGCTTCGGTGAGGTCAATAATGGCGGTCTCGACCGCCGCGGCGGGCCCTGTGGCGGTCTCATCCAGCCCGGCCACACCCACGATGACCAGGGCCAGATCGGCCCCGGAGGGTGGCGGGGGCGGCGCCAGCACTACCCGGTCCGTCGCCACCGGCCCCAGGTCGATGGTCGACCCCGATAGCGAGGAGGCCGGCGGCGCCCATCGCGGGAAAGCAGGACCGGCAGCAGGACCGGGGGCGGTGGGTCGGTACATGTTCGATAGCGAAGGCCGAGGAGGAGACGGCGGGCGACGATGCGCCGGGACGGT
>JANPEN010000358.1:0-10799 GCA_031422955.1 Acidimicrobiia bacterium | reverse complement strand
AGCGTTGGCGTTGCTGGGAACGGGAGCAGCGATCGTGGTACTACCCACAGTACTGCATGGTATGTCGCTGGGCCTGGGGGACTGGTGGTTCGCAGTGGTGGGTCAGCGCAGCGGTAGCCAGAGCGTGTGGACGGGAGACCTGACCAAACGGTTGGAGCGGCTTTGGCGCCTGGTCCGCACACTGGGACCGGTCTTGATCGCCGGTTTGATGTTCCTGCTGGCGGCGCCCGCCGCTCGCGCCGGCACCTGGCTGGTCCGGGCAGCTCGGCGGTCCTCGCCGATCCCGGCGCCGCTGGGGTTTGCCGCGGCAGTGCCGAACACGGCGCCAGTCCTGACGTCCGTTGAGGACCGGGTGCTCATTGGCGGGTGGGTGGCGGCCTCGCTGGCGGGTTTCGCGCTTGGTGGGCTGTTCCATCCCCACTACGTGATCGGCCTGGTGCCTGTGGTCGCGGTGTTGGCGGGTTCCTCGCTCGCTGTAGCGTGGGAGCGGGCAACGTCGGTGGCGGCATTGGCGGGGGGCCTCGGGGTGGTGCTCTACCTGGTGTCGGCGTGGCCCGCCATGAGCGCAGGCGATGCCGACGTACGCTCGATGCGCTCCTCGGGGGACAGCCGGGTGCTCAGCGACGCTGAGGTGGGCGCCTACCTCCGCGCCCACACCACCGAGCAAGACAGCATCTATGCGATGTACGCGAACGCCGGGTTGTACTTCGCCGCTGACCGTCGACCGGCGAGCCCGTACCTATGGTGGCTGAACCTGGTGGAGGTCCCCGGCGCCATCGATCAACTGGCCGTCGCTTTCAACGGTCCTGACGCTCCCCGCTATGTCGCCCGCTACGGCGAAGCCGATTCGCTGCCCGGGGGTGATGCCATCAACGTGGCGTTCGAGCGCCGATACCGCTTGGAGACGGTTGTGGCCGGCGTCCAGCTTTTCCGTCTCCTCGAGGACACCGGCCCGCCAGCCTTGGCACCGACCACGTCGCCAACCGTCAGCCGCTAGCGGGATCCTCGGCGAGGACCGAAACTGGACCTTGCGTTCGTGGTGCGGCGCCTGACGGCCGAACCGGTGGAGTTCGGGTTGGAGGGCCAGGGACGGGTGGATGCTGGGTTGGCGTGTTGCGCTGGAGTGGGTCAGCTGACGCCGATGACCCGGGCCCACGACGGCGCCGGGGCCTCGGGGTGGCAGGGGAGCGCAGGAGGGCCTCCACCATCCGGGCCGGTGGTGGCGCGGCCGGCCACGGCAGCCCCGTACCTCGGTCACCGCTTGGAGCGGCGTCTCAGCTTGCGGTGGGCGAAGTAGTGATTGCTTCCGCCCCGACCGCGGTGAACACGTCTTCGAAATTACGGGTGTACTGACGCCCGCCATCATGGACCACGAACCGTACGGTTCGTTGCAGCCGAATCAGGAGATTCCGTGCCTGCTGGGTCGTCCAAGGCCCCGACGGTTTGGTGGTGATCCCAGCGAGGCGGTGCACGATCCTGGTGTCCAGCTCGATGAGGAACAGCACGTAGAACCGGCGCAACAGCAGCGGTTGTGCGGCGCCACGGTGAAGAAGTCGGTGGTGATGACCGCTTTCGCCTGGGAACGGATGAACCGCGACCGGAAAGGACGGGGCCGTCGTAGTCGGAGTCGTAGGAGTCCTTGCCGGGTTCGTCGAAACCTTTTCCATCGGGTTGTCAGCTTGGGACGCAGTCGGCGTCACATCGAGCCAACCTGATAACTCGTGAGTCGGTCATCTGTCTGAGTGAGTTTTCCTTAGGCGGACATGTTGAACTGCTTGTGGAGGAGGCAGGTTGAGAGCACGCGTAGGACCACGCCTTCGCTGGCGGCGCGTTCGTTGGGGTCGCTCGATGCGATCCGGTCCATGAGCGCGTTGACACGGTCGGGGGCGAAGAAGGGTTGGTTCTCGACGAGCTTGGAGCGGAGGATGTCTTGGCAGTAGTTGCCGAGAGCGTCGTTGTTGTCGCGTGCAGGCGGGGACATGAAGGGGTGTTTCTGGCGGTCGTAGACCTCGGGTAGGACGAGGTCACGTACCGCTTCGCGTAGGACGTGTTTCTCGCGCAGGCCGTTGATTTTGTGCCGCAACGGCAGGTTGGCGGCGTATTCTGCCACGTGGTGGTCGAGAAACGGCACGCGACCTTCGACCGAGTGGGCCATCTCCATGCGGTCGGCCAGGACAGTGAGCACGTAGTTGGCCAGCATGGTCTTAGACCACACGTAGAGCGCTTGGTTAACAGGGTCGCGGCCGGCGAGCCGGCGTGGTGCATCGAGGGAGTCGAGGAGTTCTGTGTAGGGGTTTGATCGTTCGAGGGTGGCGAGGACCCCGGGATTGAACAACGGCAGCATTTTGCCGGCCAGCGTTGCGAACACTTCGAGCGCTGAGGGTACCCATCCCAGACGGGTCGCGACGACATCAAGGCCCGGTGCCGCCTGGCCGTCGGCGGTGAGTAGCCCGCGGGATGACTGGTTGGCGGTGGCGAGCTCAGCGAGCATGCGGGCGAGTTCGTCGGGAGGCTGGCCTTCGGTGTTGTGCAGGAGCAGGTCGCGTCGGAACGGTGGGTAGCCGGCGAGGATTTCGTCGGCGCCTTCGCCGGTGAACACGACCTTGATGCCTGCATCGTGTACTGCTTTGGACAGCAGAAACTTGGCGACGCCGTGGCCGTTGAACACGAGTGTCTCCGCGTGCCACAACGCAGTGCCGAACGCGTCGACGAGCGCCTGTTGCGTCACGGGTACCGGCACGAAGGTGGAGCCGGCGAACGCTGCGCTCTGCTCGGCGAGGTGGTGCTCGTTGTACTGGTTGTCGCCGAACACGATGGTGAACGCCCGGATGGGCCGGTCGAGCTGCCGCTGGGCGAGGCCGAGGACGGCGCAGGAGTCGATGCCGCCGGAGAGGTAGGAGGCGACTTCGACGTCGGCGACGAGCCGTTCGCGGACGGCGTCGTCGAGCACGTCTCGGAAGCCGGCGACGATCTCGGCGTCGCTTCGGGGATCCGCCGCCAGGGTCCTCTGGTTGGGGTACTCGAGATCCCAATAGGGGCGAACGGTGACGTGGCCGTCGCGGGCGATGAGTAGACAGCCGGGTGGGACTGCGTAGATACCGGCGAACAGGGTGCGGTCCGCGGTTCGCACGCTGTGGCACTCCGCGAAGAAGGCGTCATGGTCCCAGCGGGCGGGGACGCCGAGTGCAAGAAGCGCTTTGATCTCCGACGCGATGAGCACGTCGCCGTTCACGATGCTGTAGTACAGCGGTTTGATACCGAAGCGATCCCGCGCTGCGATCAGGCAACGCCGTCGCTCGTCGGCGATCACGATGGCGAACTCCCCGCGCAGGTGGTTCACGAAGTCCGCGCCGAGCTTCTCGTAGAGCACCAGAGCGATTTCGCTGTCGGAGTCTGTCGCGAACCGCCGGCCTTCCGCCTGCTGCTCGGCCCGGATCTGCCGGTACCCGTACAGCTCGCCGTTCACTACACACCGGACGTCACCGTGCTCGTTGACGAGCGGCTGGTCGCCGTTCGTCAGGCCGATGATGCTCAGCCGGACATGCCCGAGCAGTAGCCGGTGATCACGCGAGCACCACCAGTCAGCATGGTCTGGTCCCCGGTGTTCGATTGAGCGTAGTGCGGCTCGCACCAGCTCCGTCCGCAGCGCTGTGCTCTTGAGCAATCCAGCGATGAGTCCGCACATGGCTGCCTGTCCTTCGTTCATCCTTGACCAGCGTGACAGTGACACGATCGGAAGATCGGAAGCTGCACACGTCCGGTTCTGGGTTCAAGAATCTCCGAACCTAGCTGCTGATCGAACGACGGTCTGTCGCGAATCTGACCTACCAGGCTTGATAGCCCTGCGACGCACCGGGTCCACCCATCGCATCCATGGGAGGGTTGCTGGGGTTCGGCATGGGAGCGGTCAGCGAGCGAGGGAGAACGTGAAGGGGACGTCCTTCGGTGCATCGAAGATTACGACAAGACAGCCCCAGCCATCAAGGCGAGCCACGATCCACATCGCCTCACCCGGATCGTCAGCGGCGTATGCCCCCGCCGCTGCAGAACCCCCCTGGCTGCAACGTCGAGCCGCGCACCCCACCTGCTTCAGCGGACTGCTCTCCGATCGGATAGCATCTCGGCCGTGGATGCGCAGGGGATCCTCCGACAGGCTCGCGCGAAGGCGGGCGTTTCCCAGCGTGAACTAGCCGAACGGGCGAAGACATCACCTTCTGCCGTGGCCGCCTACGAGAGCGGGGCGAAAAGCCCGACCGTTACGACGCTCAACCGACTGCTCGTTGCCCTCGGGGCCGAATTGCAGTTCGTCTCGTCCGCGCCAGCGGGCTTCGACCGCGTGCAGCGGGGAGATGACCTCGAACAGTTACTCGATCTCGCCGAGTCCTTCCCGCATCAATCCCGTGGCGAACTCACCTACCCAGTGTTCCGGCGGCGATGACGTCGCTGGCGGTGAAGATCCGCCAACTCGGCCTCGCGCTCGATAAGGCTGGTATTCCACACGCGTTTGGTGGCGCGCTCGCCCTGGCATGGTGCACCGGGAGCCCTCGCGCGACGCTCGATATCGACCTTAACGTCTTCGTCGAGGTGAACTCGGCTGAGCTGGTTTTCGCGGCACTGCCGAACGATGTCGAGCATGACGCATCCGACATCGCCGCAGTGGGACGCGACGGCCAGGTGCGCCTCTGGTGGGACCGCACGCCGCTCGACCTGTTCTTCGACACGACCGACTTCCACCGTGGCCTCGCTGGGCGAGCTCGCCGCGAGCGATTCGGTGGCGCCGACGTCTCGTTCCTTTCCTGCGGTGACCTTGCCGTCTTTAAGGCGTTCTTCAACCGGACGAAGGATTGGGCTGATCTTGAAGAGATGATCACGGTACGTAGTTTTGACGTCGACGTGGCCGCTGGAGTGCTCGCGGAGTACCTCGGCGAGGACGATTACCGGATCGCCAGGCTCCGCTCTCTCTGAAGAGGTGTTCTTGATTGTGCAGCCTGCCACGGTGCTTGCGTGGCACCGCCGGCTCGTCGCCCGCCACTGGACTCAACGCACCCGCCCGCAAGCCAGGGCGTCCGCGGACAGGGCGGGAGTTCCGCCGACTGGTCTTGCGGCTCGGCGGGGAGAACCCGATCTGGGGCCTATCGGCGGGTCCACGGCGAAGTCCTCGGACTTGGCCACAAGATGGCGGCGTGGACCGTGTGGAGGATCCTGCGCGATGCCGGCCGTGAGCGAGGTACGTGGCCCATTACAACGAGCATCGTCCGCATCGCTCGCTCGGACAACGAGCACCGGCGGGCGAAGACGTTGCTGTGATTGGTCCGGCCGCGCCGATCCCACGACACACCACCTGCGGCGGACTCATCAACGAGTACCGCACCGCAGCTTGAGTTCCGGACCACGGCCACGTTCCAGAACCAGGGGACTTGCCGCGTCCACACGCGTGCTCGCACAGGTGTGAGGCGCAGTCTGTAGTTGCTCGTCTGTGATCATGGTCCTCTGGCTGACTGCGAGTGGCCTACTCGGCTCCCGCCGTAATGGTGGCAGGCGTGTCCGCCGCTGGATCGAGCAGTTGGAGCCCTCGGTCCTCGGCATCGTTGGCGTCGACGAAGGCATTCGTTCCTTCGAGGAGCCCGCGAGCGACGGCGAGCGTGGACCAGTCCATGCGGGCGGTCCAACGTCGGACGCGATCCAAGTAGGTGACGAAAAGGTCGGGCCGGTCCTGTCGGCTGAGCCGGCGCAGCGCCCGCAGGTAGTCGTTGCGGGAGATGGTTGGGATCACGGCCCGCTGCTCGTCACCGGCGACGTACTCGGCGTTCATCACGCCGCGCGCCAGGCGCCCGTTGCCGTCGTCGAAAGGATGGACCTCGGCGACGAGGAAGGCAGCGAACGTTCCCCGTTGGGTCGGGGTGGTCAGCGTCTCGAGGATCGCGTACCCGCGTCGAAGAGTGCCTTCGACCAGGTCGGGCGCGACGAACACGGTGTTGCCGGCTTGGTTCGGGTAGAGCTTGAGCTCGCCGGGCCGCTTGTCGGGACGACCGCCCAGGATGAGGCGATGCCAGTCACGGAGCAGCTCGATGAACTCGTCGGCCGACGCGGTGCGGCGCCGCATCTCGGCTTCGTCCGAGACGAGCTGGTAGGTGCCGAGCACGTCGTGCGCGTCCTCCGGCCGAGCCGCGGGAACTTCGCCTTCGAACACGATGCGCTCCGCCTCGTCCGGGGTGAACTCGGTCCCCTCGATGAAGTTCGAGAAGTACGCGTCCCAAAACGGGAGCGTCGCCCGCCGCGCTGCGTCAGCGGGCAGAGCGGGATGGGTCCTCACCACGTCGCGCAGATGGTCGGCGAGCAGCTCGAAGCGAAGAATCCGCCCTTGGTCGAACGGAACGCCCGCGGCGCGAGCCTTCATCGCCGTCGAGCCAGACGTGGAGTCCCGAGTGCCGAGCGCGGCGCCGACGATCTCGTTGAGTGTCTCGACCCGGGCGGGTGACACGTCGAGGGCGTCGGCAAGCGCTTCGGCGGTGTCTCGGTACGCGCTCACCCGCTCAGCGCCGTCGACGGCGCAGAGGTGATCGATCCAGTCGGCGAGCTCGGCCCGTGACAGCGTGCCCGGAGGCCGATCGCTTCGCTTCCGGGTCGGCCGGGTGTTGTCGAGCAGGGCGCGAGGGCGCGAGGCGAGGTGTACGCCGGACCCCATCGCGATGTCACCCTCGATCGGTCCGGGTCCCTTGCGCGAGACCACGACGAGGCCGGGAAGATCGAGTGTGCCCTTGCGAGCGGAGGCGATGTAGAGGTGGCCGTCGTGCGGTTGGGCCCACACCGCAGAGCGGTCGGTGATGACCGCGTCTGGGAACCGCCGCCCGACGACCTCGCGCCATGACCGGCGGACCACGTCGCTAGGGTCGGCATCGACCTCGGTGGAGTAGATGCCCCGTGCCAGCCGAATCAGCTCGCCCCGGCTGACGCGATCGTGCAGGGTCGAGTCGGGCACGTCGTCGGCGAAGATGATCCGGTTAGCCATCGGTTCCTCCGGGCTGGTTCGAAGAAATTAGCAGATAAACGGGGGGATCCGAAGGTATTGACGTCTAAGCCCATCCAGGTCGAACCAGGAACTGCTGAATCTAAGAATCATTCTTGAATTCGTGACACAGGTGGACTTCGCCCACCGACTTCACCTTCAACTGTGGTCCGCTCATCGGTCGAGCTGAGCGATGACGTGGCAGAGGCTGTGCGTCGCGTGGCGAACCGCACCGGTAGGTCCGAGGCCGAAGTGGTCGAACTCGTCTTTGCGCACCCACACCATGGAGTAGCGGGCGTTGAGCAATACCTGCCGGCCGTTGGCGGCCACGTCCATTCGTGCCCGGCCGGTCACCAGCACGGTGTCGCCCACCCGGCGGGCGTGGGTGTCGGTGCGCTCGACCCTTTGGTAGTCGAAGATCCGCTCGTCGATGGCCTTGAGGTAGGAGACTTTGGGTGTAGGCCGCGGCGTTGGCATGGGTGGCCCACATCTCGTCGGCGAACAACTCGCTCAGCGTGGCGGTGTCCTTTGGCAAGCCGCGACTCGCTCGGCGCTTTGCCTCGCAAATGACGCCGAGCGAGCAATCGTCGAGGATCGCCGTGTTGTCGTACCAGCGCGCGCCGGTACGCCTCGGGGTTCGATCGTTTTCCGGCTCGGGCCAGCGGAGCGACGTGGATCCGACCAACGTCGAGTTCACCCTCCGCCTTCCGCTTGGGCTCGACGAGAAACATGGCGCCGAGCTTGTAGGTGGTCGACGGCAGCCCTTCATCCGCCAAGAGTTGTGTGGCGAAACGGTACGCTCGGGCTCATGGCCGATGCCGCCGAGCAGATTGACATTCTCGAGGTCGTAAGCGGCGAGGAGACCAGCAGCCGGGACATGGTGGTGGACTCGCCCCCGGGCACGACCAAGGCATCGAGCCCTTCCAGCTGCTGGGGGGCGGCGAACATCGTGCGAGGCAACACCCCAGCTCAGCGAGGACAGTAATTTGCGCCCAAATCGCGCCCTGCAGGGCCAACACACCGACCTACACCTGGGGGCCTCGCTTCCCCAACACGACCGACAGCGCACCCAGCCGGCCACCGGGAAGGGAACCATGGCGCCGCCCGTCCGACGTCCTAGGCGGGCGCAGGATCGATCTCCCCGTAAAGTTCTCTCGGGACCATGGCCATCAATGTCAAGCTGGCCGGTAGCAGCCGGCCCGGTGTGCGCCGCCACCCGGCGAGTACGGGTTGCGTATCACGTTTCTGTCGCAGCGGCTCGATACACCATCACGGCATCAGTACGGCATCAGCGAATGGAGCAAGGGTGAGCGATACTCCCATGGGTGAAGGCTGGTGGCGGGCGTCTGACGACCGGTGGTACCCGCCGCAAACTGCTCCGCCTCAAGCCCTCCCGCCTCAGGCCGCTCCGCCCGCTCAGCCCCCGGCGGGCGGCTCGTGGGGTCCTCCCGCAGGCCCCCCGTCGGCTCCGAACACCGGCCCTCACGCCGGTCCGCCAGCCGCTCCGCAAACGGGTGGACCGCTCGGCCCGCCACCCGGTGCGACCGTCAGCCCGCAGCCGGTCTTCCAGGCTTCGGCCCCAGCAACGATGGCCGGGGCACCCCCCAACGCGTCGGGCGGGTCGACACGCTCCACGACGCGCCGGGCGATCGTGGCCGCGGTCGCCGTCATAGCCGTAGTGGCGGGTGGTCTCGTCGCCTTCGCCGTGTTCGGCAAGGACTCCGCTTCGGCGTCGGAGGTGAGCCTGGAAGCGCTCGGTACAGCCGGCCCGAACCCCTACACCGCGTCGGTTGCGCCGAAACCGTCGGCCAGCCTGGCGGACTTCGCCGAGAAGGGTGCACCGGCCGCAGCGGCGGTTCCCGAGCTGGCCGCAGCTGGCAAATCCAAATACCGGACCGCGCCAGGCAGCGTGGCCGCGATCTACGGCGGAACCCTCGACGAGTCATCCTGTGACGGCTCACAGTTGGTGTCCTTCCTCGAAGCCGAGCCCGAAAAGGCCTCCGCTTGGGCTTCGATCATCGAGATTGAACCGGCTGACATTCCCACCTATGTCGCCGGTCTCACCCCAGCCAACCTCGCGGTGGACACCCGGGTGATCAACTTCAGCTTCGCCAACGGTGCCTCCGTGCCGCGGCACGCGGTGCTTCAACGAGGCAACGCCGTCATGGTCGACGTTCGAGGGGTTCCCCGGGTCAACTGCTATTCAGGCAATCCGATGAAAGAGCCGACCGATCTCGACAGCAAGGAAGCGTTCATCGGATCCCCTTGGCCGGCGTTCGATGCCGGCACCGTGGTGGTCATTCGCCCGGCTGCTCAACCGATCGACGAGTTCGAACTCGTCGATGTCGCAACCGGCGAAGTGTTCACCCGTCCCGCCGGCGACAGCGTGGTTCCGAAAACTGAGAAGCCCCAAGGGACCACCACCGTTCCGAAGGCTGAGTCGAAAGACGACACCACCACCGTTGAGGTTGCGCCGGCCGGAGTGATCAAGGCCAACCAGACCTACAACGGTGAGGTCAGTCAAGCCAATCCCCAGTCCCGCTACACCATTAAGGTCCCCGACGGTGCGGTGATCACGCTGCGCATCGCTAACAGTCGCGCCAGCAAGGCCGGGGTGTACGCAGTCTTCACCGTTGCCGGCGTAAGCATCGACCGCTTGCGCGTGAACCCCAACGCGGAAGAGGAGCGCCAGTACCTGCGTAGCAGCTCCGACGGCGGCGAGCACGAGCTGGTCTTCACCGAGGGGCCAGCGGCGTTCGAGTTCGAGGTGGGCGTCGAAATCCAAGATGACGGCGGCCAGAAAAAGGACGCCGGCGACGCCGCGGCCAGCGCCCTTGCGGTCACCGCGGGCCCCGCGATCACCGGCCGAATCGGCGACAACGATCGGATGGATCGCTACACCGTGAAGTTGCAGCCGGGCACGGAACTGCGTTTCACAACCCAGACCGAGCGCACCTCGACGGCTGCGGCGTACTTCCAGCTACAGATATCTGGTAGCAACGTGTATTACGAGCGGGTAGGTACCGGCGGAAAAGAGAAGTTCGCGGTGTTGCTCGGCCCGCAGGACGACGACATCCTCGACATCCTGGTATCCGAAGGACCGTCGGAGTATTCCTTCACCGTCGAATTCGTTGCCCAGCGGGACGGCGGCCAGCCGGGCGACGCCGGCAACGCGTTGGCCGAACCCCGGGTGCTCACGTCCCTCAGCGACCTCTCCGGGACGATCGGGGACCGCGACGACGCCGATTTCTACGTCTTCACGGCACCCGCCGCTGAGTTGCAGCTGAACGTGAGCACTGCCGCCGCCAGCGGAGCCGCACCCTACTTCGTGGTGCAAGGCCCCAACGGCGCCAACGAGATCAACGGCCGGGTCGCGCCGGGTGCCACGCAGTCATTTCCGTTCAAGGCGCTGGTCGGCCAGCAGTATCGGATCATCGTGCGGGAGGGCCCGGCGAGCTACGTGTTCTCCGTGGGCGGGCCATAAGGGACCGAGGCAGCGCCGCACGCCATCCCCCAGCGCACCACGCCGCTAGGGTGCCAGCGATGGAACGGGTCCGGGATCTGTTGAGCGTGGCGCTGCCTCGTTACGACATCGGCGAGGAGCTCGGGCGCGGCGGTCTCGGTGTGGTCTACGAGGGCCGGCACCGCGGTCTGGGCCGCGCCGTGGCGATCAAACTGCTGTCGAACACGCTCGGGGAGGACGCCGGGCTGCGGGAACGTTTCATCTTCGAGGCTCGGTTGGTGGCCGCGCTCGATCATCCGCACATCGTGCCGGTGTACGACTTCGTGGAAC
>JANPEN010000357.1:0-30065 GCA_031422955.1 Acidimicrobiia bacterium | reverse complement strand
CTCACCCACGCCTGAGCGTTTCCTCAGACGATGGGTTCCAGCAGTCGAGCCGGGTTGCCAACGGCCACGCCCCCGGCCGGAACGTCCGCGATCACCACGGCACCGGCCCCGATCCTGGCGCCGTCGCCGATGCGCAGTGGGCCGACCACCACGACATTGGCACCCAGCTCGACGTCGTTGCCGATAACGGGCGAGGCCGAGGCCACGCCGTCCGCGCCCACCACGTTGCCGATGGTGCTCGATGCCCGCAGGATGACCCTGGCACCGATCCTGGCCTGGCCGTTAACCACGATGCCCTGAGGGTGGATGAGCCGCAGCTGAGGCCCTACTGAGGTTTCCGGGGGCAGCTCCACACCCAGCAACCAGGTGGTCAACACCTTGTAGAACACCACAAAGGCCTTGGCCAGGGGTCGGGGGATACTGGTCCCGCGATCCAGGCGATGAGCCAGGCGAAACGCCACCAAAATGACCCTGGACTTGGTCGATTCGGCGTTAGCCCCCCAGTCCTGGGTCAGCTCGGTCTTCCAGCTGTTGAGGTCGATCATGTCATCTCCCTTGTTCCCATCTTCCCCTGGTTCCCATCTCCCCTGGTTCCTCGCCGTGTTCCATCGGCCGCTCGGCGCACGAACCAAAGCCCTGCGCCGCAGAAGGACGCCTGGCTGATGGTGGTCACCCCGGCTGCCCCCACGATGCCGCCCAGCGGTACCGCCACCGGCACCCCAGCGACGGTGATGGCCGCCGCCAACGCCAGGGCCCTAGACCCTGCCCCTGGACGGTTGTCAGCCTCGAGCCGCGTCTTGAACACCAGGCCGAGGTTCCAGAACAGCTGGCCCGGCAGCAGTACGAAGAAAGCCGGCAGGCTGTCCCGGAACTCCTCTCCCATCAGCGCCGGTATGGCCCAGGGCCCCAAGGCAGCTAGCACCGCCCCGAGAGCGGTTGAGCCCAACAGCACCCAGCGAACGGCCTGCCACATCCGTCGATTGCGGGCCTCGAGATCCGTCTCGTTGCGCAGATGGGGGAACAGCGCGTAGGAGACCCCTTGGGCAATGGGGGTGGACAGCCCCGCCGCGGTCACGGCAATGGCGTAAAGCCCGAGCTGCGCGGGGGCCACGATGGTGACCATCAGGAACTGATCGAAACGAGCCAGTACCAGGTTCGACAGGCTGCCGACGAACACCCGAGCCCCGTAGTGCAGCTGCAGGCGGAACAGGCGGCGTTCGAAACAGGCGCGGGACAGCCGCGGATAAGCCCGCTCGGCGACCACCACGATGACCATTGAGGCGGCGGTGGCCAACCAGGTGGCGAACAGCGCGTTGGCGAGGTTCAGCCCCCCACCCACGAACAGCCCGACCACGCCGATCGCGGTACCCACCACCGAAAGCGAGCGGTACACGTTGAACCGGATGTTCTGGCCCTGCGCTCGCACGTAGTCAATGGCGTTCTGGGTGGGCAGCACGAACAGGGCCAAGACGAGGAACAAACGGAACCAGAACACCGAGACGGGCGGGTGGCGGTGCAACAGCAGCGGGACCAGCGGCCACAGAAGAGCGCACGCAGGGATGCCAACCAGCCCGGCCAACAGCCAGGCGCCGTTGTCGAGTTGACGCCGATTGTCGGTCCGGGCGTAGTAGGCGGAGGCCGCTGGGATGCCCAACATCAACAGCCAGCCCAGCAACTGCGTCGGGGTGAACACGGCGGCGTAGGTGCCCCGCCCGGCGCTACCCAACGAGCGGGCCAGCAGCGGACCGGTGAACACGCTCAGCCCGTAGGTGGCCAGACCAACCAGCGTGGTCACCGCTGTGTCTCGCCGATGCGAGCGCCCCTCGTCGAGCCCCCGTTCTCGTCCTGACGGTCCTCCCGCCGACGCCGCGCGCCGCCCACTTAGCTCACGTTCCGTGATGTCAACCACGCTAGACGCCACCGGCCGGCGAGAGGAGTGTGGCAAGAGGTTGGGCGAAGCGTTCGCCTGATCCCGGGGGGCTGATCAGCTCGTCACTGATCGTCGTCCTTTCCGTCCACGACGACGTACTGCCACTCGTTCGCTGCCCCATTCGGCCGGTCAGCCTAGGGCGCCCCGCCGGGCCAAAGCCGAAGGCGGGGATCGGCACAAGAAAAGTGCCCGCCCACTGCGTGTGTCCAGTAGACTCCCCGGAGCGCACGATGGGCGGAGCCAACGGAACCGCGGCCACGAACTTGTACGTCGACAACGATGAGCTTTCGAATCCAGCTCTGACTATCGACGGGGAGCCGCCAGGCTGGTTCAACGGTCGTGCCGTCCCGCCGGGATGAGCAAAACGGCTACTTGCCGAAACAGCCATGCACCACGTTGTCTGGACCTCGACCCCGAAAGGACGGCGGGAAAGCCGATGGAGATCCTCACACTGCTGCGACTCAACGGGAAGCGGTTGACGGCCCTGGCCATCGTCGGCGCGCTGACCGCGGCGCTGGCTGCGGCGGCGGTGAATCGGCGGCCGGGAACCTTCGAAGCGAGCACCACCGTGTTCGTTAGCCAGGCGTTGCCGAAGGAAGCCTCCGCGTTCGAAGTGGGTCCGCTGGTGTCGGATTTTCAGAAGGCGGTAACACTGCCCCAGGTTCGCCAAGCGGCCGCCGACAAGTTGCAGCTGTCCCTTGAGGAGCTGTTGGTCGAGGTCTCCCGCAACGGGACCGACGGCGGATCCGTCGAGGTGGTGGCCACCGCCCCCAACGCCCGCGATGCCGAGGCCATCAGCCAAACCGTGTCCACTGAGGGCATGCGATTCCTAGCGGCTCGGGAGGTGGAGCGGGCCGCCAACATCGAGTCTCTGCGCCAGACCGACGTGAACAACGCCCGGGAGGCCCGCGACGAGTTGGTGCGGGCCAGCGGTAGTACCAATCCGGTGAGCGCCTACCAGGCCACCGTCGACAAGGTCATCCAGCTCGAACTCACCATTTCTGATCCCACCATCCCGCTCACCGAAGAGCAGAAAGCCGCCGTTGCGGTGGAGGCGGCTCGGTTGCGCCAGAAGCTGCCGGCCCTGCAGGCCGCCGCGGCCGAGTACGAGCGGGCCCTGGTCACCCTGGTCAACGCGGAGGACGCCCTCAAAGACGCCAAGGACGCCCACGCCGCCACCCGCGAGGTGCTGGCCGCGGCCACGACCTCGGTGGCCATCTCTGCTGGTGAAACCACCCCCATCTCCAACGTGTCCGCGGTGCTGCAGGCGGTGGCGGCCGCCGTCATCGCCACGTTCATTGCCGGGTTGGCCTTCTTCTTCCTGGCCGACAGCTCCCGTCGTGCCCAGCGTCGGAAGGCGCCTATCACCAGTTCCGGGCCGGCCGGTGGGGAGCGACCAACCGAAAGCCCCCGCCCGCCCGGCCCCAGCCAACCACGGGTCAAGGCCAGCCCGTCCACAGCATCGGGTTACCAGCCCACCACCCTCGGGGCCATGGAGGCCGCCCAAGAGGCAGAAGCCCTCAAGGAGCAAGTCAAGGTGGATCGGGGTAGTTCCGATCGTGGTCCGGCGGTCAGCCCCAAGACTGAAGTCGCAGCCCGTTCCGAAGCCAGGCCGGCTACTGCGGTCAGCTCTATCAAGGCCACCCCGAAGGCTGATCGGACGCTGAGTGCGGACGGGGTCAGCGCAGATCGCGGTGCTGGAGCCGTGACTGCGTCAGCGCTGAACGATGACGACGACGATGACTTCGACAGCCAGATCATCAAGGCGGTGGCGGCGGACAAGACGGAGCGACCGGCACGCAGCGAGACCAGCCGGATCAGCGCTGGGGGCGACACCGAGTCCATGTTCACCCGCTCCGACAAGGCCAGCTCCCTCGCCAACGGCGAAAAGACCAGCACCGCCAAGGGCGAGAAGACCAGCACCGAAAAGACCAGCGCGGTCGCCACGAGCGACGAGGCCGAGGCGGAAGACGCGCCGGCCGGTGCTGAGAGCCGTAATCGGCGCTCAGCCGCTAATCGCCGACGCCTCGGCAACTGAGACCGTTGGCCAGCCGGGGGTACCAACCCACGCTCCCGGTGTTCGCGTCTCTCCAAACCGTCCAAGTCATCGTGTGGGGCCGGTACGGCGGGCGCGGGCACTCCAGGATGAATCCGTGGCCAGGGCCACGAGGCGAGAAAGACGAGATTGCGTCGTGCGCATAGCAATGATCGGCCAAAAAGGCATCCCGGCCCAGTACGGCGGGGTGGAGAAAGCAGTGGAGGAGCTGGCCGCCCGGCTTGTCCAGCGAGGTCATCACGTAACCGCCTTCAACAAGCGCGAGGGGGGACAGCCCCAGCCTGGCGAGTATCGGGGTATCGAGTTGCGCTACGTGCCCGCCTTTGGCGGCAAGCACCTGCGCAGTATGAGTCAGTCCTTCGGCGCTTCGCTGGCCACCGTGGCCCATCGCTACGACATCGTCCACTATCACGCTCTCGGCCCGTGCCTGGCCTCTCCCCTCGCCCGCCTACGGCCAGGAGCCCGGGTGGTCAACACCATCCAGGGCCGCGACGATCAGCGGGCCAAATGGGGCCGCCCCGCACAGCTGGTGCTCTCCAGCGCCGCGTGGATGTCGACCCACGTCCCCCACGGCGGTATCGCTGTATCCCAGCAGCTGCAGCGCGAGTTCCTCCAAGACTTCGGCCGAGCCACGGTGTACATCCCCAATGGCGTGTCGGTGGTGCCAGAACAGCCGGTGACACCCGAGGACGATCCGTTGATCCGCTTCGGGCTGCAGCCGGGGCGCTACCTGGTGAACATCGGCCGCCTGGTACCCGAGAAGGCCATCGATCAGCTGTTGCGGGCGTGGGCCAGGGTCGACACCGACGTTCGTCTGGCCATTGTGGGCGGGTCGAGCCACACCGACGATTTCGTCGATCGCCTGCATCGCCTGGCCGCCCAGGACGAGCGCATCGTGCTCACTGGCCCGGTCTATGGTCCGGGCCAGGACCGGCTCTTCCGCCAAGCGGCCGGTTACGTCATGCCTTCGCTCCTGGAAGGCTTGCCCCTGGCCCTGCTCGAGGCCATCTCCTACGGCCTGCCCGTCACCGTCAGTGACATTCCACCTCACCTGGAAGTGGTCGGCTCGTCCGAACCCGGCCAGCGAGTTTTTCACGCAGGCGACCTCGACGACATGGCCAAACAACTCCAGTTGATGGTCGACGACCTCGCCGGGGAACGCGAAGCCGCCCAGCTGCTGCACACCAGGGTGGTGGAGGAATTCTCCTGGGAACGCGTCACCGACAAGACCGAGCAGTACTACGAAACGCTGCTGCAGGGAGCAAGGCGCACCCGGCGCACCCGGGCGCTGCAGCGCCACGGCCTGCGCTCTACCCCCTAAGCGCGGGTGCGTTCAGACCGTTGTTCGCCGGGCCCTTTCAAACAAGACCTGCGCCACCGGATTCCGACGCGATAGCGGGGGTCAGCCCCTGGCAACCTGGAGGCGCACCTCAGCCCGACGCAAGGCGGCGCGGGCCTCTTCCTCCCCGCCGGCGCGCAGGTCGTCCTCGGCTCGGGCCTTGGCCACCTCGGCCCGCTCAACGTCGATCCCTCCGGCCAGTTCGGCCACGTCGGACAGGATCGAGACCCGGTCGTGGGACACCGAAACGAAGCCGCGGTGGGCGGCCAGCAGCTGGGTCTGTCCGCCGGGCTGCACGATCTTGATCGCCCCGGCGGCCAGGGAGCCCACGAAGGGCACGTGGCCACTGAGAAAGGCTATCTCGCCTCCGTCGACCGTACGGGCGATGACCATGTCGGCATCGCCCTCGAACAGGATCCCTTCTGGCGTGACCAGCTCTACCTGCAAGACCATCAGTTGCTTTCTCTACGCAACTGGTTGGCCTTGTCCCGTGCCGCCTGGGCGCCGCCCACGTTCAGGAAGGCCTGCTCGGGCAGATCGTCGAGATCGCCGTTGACCAGCATCTCGAAGGACTCGACGGTCTCCTCGACGGGAGTGGTGACACCAGGCAGCCCAGTGAAGACCTCGGCCACGTACATGGGCTGGGACAAGAAGCGCTGCACCCGACGGGCCCTGGCCACCGTGATGCGATCCTCCTCGGAGAGCTCATCGAGACCGAGGATGGCGATAATGTCCTGCAGTTCCTTGTAGCGCTGCAGAATCTCCTGCACCCGCCGGGCCACCCGGTAGTGACGGTCCCCGACCACCTCGGGGGCGAGAATCGACGAGGTCGAGGCCAGCGGATCCACGGCCGGGTAGATGCCCAGCGAGGCGATGTCGCGAGACAACTCGGTGGTGCCGTCAAAGTGGGTGAAGGAGGTGAAGGGGGCCGGGTCGGTGTAGTCGTCGGCGGGCACGTAGACGGCTTGCAGCGAGGTGATCGAACGTCCGCCGGTGGAGGTGATGCGCTCTTGGAGCTCACCCATCTCGTCGGCCAGGGTCGGCTGGTACCCCACCGCCGAGGGCATGCGGCCCAACAGGGTGGATACCTCCGAGCCGGCCTGCACGAAGCGGAAGATGTTGTCGACGAACAACAACACGTCCATACCGCGAGCGTCACGGAAGTACTCAGCCACGGTCAGGGCGGCCAGAGCCACCCGCAAGCGCACGCCTGGCGGCTCATCCATCTGGCCAAAGATCAGCGAGGCCTTCTCCAACACGCCGGACTCGCCCATCTCAAGGAAGAGGTCGGTGCCTTCGCGGGTGCGCTCCCCTACTCCGGCGAACACCGAAACACCGCCGTGGTTCTGAGCCACACGGCGAATCATCTCGGTGATGAGCACCGTCTTGCCCACACCGGCCCCGCCGAACAGGCCGATCTTGCCGCCCTGCAGGTAGGGGGTGAGCAGGTCGATAACCTTGATGCCAGTCTCGAACATGAGGCGCTTGGGCTCGAGGGTGTGGAACTTGGGCGGGGGGCGGTGGATCTCCCAATAGCCGTCGATCTTGTCCTTGATGGACTCCAGCGACACGTCGAGGGGTTCGCCGATCACGTTGAACACGTGGCCGAGGACACCGTCACCCACCGGCATGGACAGACCCACGCCCAGGTTACGGACCAGGGTCCCCCTACTCAGGCCGTCGGTGGGCTTGAGAGCGATGGCCCGAACCCGGGAATCACCAATCTGCTGGGCGACCTCGGCTCGAACGGTGGTTCGTTCACCTTGCAGGTCGATATCGAACTCGAGCGCGGTGTTGATGGCCGGCAGGCCGTCGGGCGGGAACTCCACGTCGACCACCGGACCGGCGATGGCGACGATCCGGCCGTCCTTGAGGGTGGTTGCGGTCATGGTGCTTGGTCTCCTCTACACGTGCCCGGGAGGCGAATGGCGATGATCTTCTTCGTGACGGGGGAAGAGGTGGGGGGCATCGAGGCGGTCCAACAGCAGATCTTCCTCGTCGCCTTGGTCTTCCTTCAGGCCTTCAGCACCACTGATGATCTCCATGATCTCGGTGGTGATGGAATCCTGGCGGGCCCGGTTCAGCTGGCGGCCGAGCCGCACGATCATGTCGTCCGCGTTGTCGGTGGCAGATTTCATGGCTCGCTGACGGTTGGCGTGTTCCGAGGCGGCCGCGTCGAGCAGGGCGGCGAAAAGGCGGGCCTCGACGTAGCGGGGCAGCAGATCAGCCAACACCGCCTCGGGGCTGGGTTCGAACTCGTAGGCGGACACCGCCTCGGCCGATCCGGCCTGAGCGATCTTCTCGGCGGGGGCCAGAGGCAGGAAGGTTCGCACCACCACCTTCTGGGTGGCCAAGGACACAAACTCGGTGAAGGCCAGAATGACCTTGTCGACCCCTCCGTGTTCGAACTTGGCCGTGATCAGCTCCGCGATCTCCCTGGCGTCTTCGTAGGTCGGCTTGTCGCTGATCCCTTCGAACGCGGCTTCTACCCGATAGTTGCGGAAGCGGAAGTACGCCTCGGCTTTACGGCCGATGGTGATCAACTCGTAGTCGACGCCCTCGAGCTGGTTGGCCTGGAGCTCTCGTTCGGCGGCACGAATGACGGAGGAGTTGTAGGCCCCGGCCAAACCCCGGTCGGAGCTGAGAATCACGTAAGCGATCTTGCCAACCGACTCGACCTCCCGCAGCAGCGGATGGTCCACGTTGGCGCCGCCGGCCGCCAGGTCCTCAATGACCTTGGTGATCTGACGGGCGTAGGGTCGTGCCGCATTGGCTCGCTGTTGGGCTCGCACAACCCGCGAGGCGGCTATCAGCTCCATAGCCCTGGTGATCTTCTTCGTCGCCTTTACGCTGTTGATGCGACGACGAAGGATGCGTTCCTGCGCACCCGGCATCGATCAGGCCCCCATCAGCTGTCGCGCTCGATGTCTTCTTCAGGCAGGGTGTGGTCGCTGTCGACCATCCGGCTCGATGCGAGGCCCTGGGCTTGGGCCTGGGGCTCGGCCCCGGACCCATCGCTACTGCGGAACTGAGCGGTGAAGGCCTTGACCGCAGCCTCGAAGGCGCCCACGTCGGCGATGTCTCCCTTGGCCTTGATGGCATCGAGCATGTCGCCGTGGCGGGAACGGTACCAGTCCAACAACTCGGTCTCGAAGCGGCCTACATCGGTCACCGGGACGTGGTCGAGATAGCCACGGGTGCCGGCAAAGATCACCACCACTTGTTCTTGCACCGGCAGTGGGCTGTTGAGGCCCTGCTTGAGCAGCTCGGTCAGCCGGGTACCACGATCCAGTTGGGCCTTGGACACCGCGTCGAGGTCGGAACCGAAGGCAGCGAAGGCCTGCAACTCCCGAAACTGCTGGAGATCGGATTTGAGGGTACCGGTGGCGGTCTTCATGGCCTTGATCTGGGCCGCCGAGCCCACCCGGGAAACGGAGATCCCCACGTCTACCGCCGGGCGGATACCCGACTTGAACAGGTCGTCCTGCAGGTAGATCTGGCCGTCGGTAATGGAGATCACGTTGGTCGGAATGTAGGCGGACACGTCGCCGGCCTTGGTCTCGATGACTGGCAATGCAGTGAGGGAACCGGCGCCACGCTCGTCGGAGAGCTTGGCGGCGCGCTCCAGGAGGCGGGAGTGCAGATAGAACACGTCGCCGGGGTAGGCCTCGCGGCCGGGAGGCCGGCGCAGCAGCAGGGATACCTGGCGGTAGGCCTCGGCCTGCTTGGAGAGGTCGTCGTAGACGGCCAGGGCGTGACCGCCGTTATCCATCCAGTGTTGGCCCATGGCGCAACCGGCGTAGGGGGCCAGGTACTTGAACGGGGCGGGATCCGATGCTGGGGCCACCACCACCACCGTGTACTCCATGGCCCCGAACTCGGCGAGGGTAGCCACGGTCTGGGCCACCGTGGAAGCTTTTTGGCCGATGGCGACGTAGATGCAGTTCACCCCGAGACCACGCTGGTTGATGATGGTGTCAATGGCGATAGTGGTCTTACCGGTCTTGCGGTCCCCGATGATCAGCTCTCGCTGGCCTCGACCCACCGGGATAAGGGCGTCGATGGCCTTGATGCCGGTCTGCATCGGTTCATGCACCGGCTTGCGCCCGGTGATACCGGGAGCCTGGATCTCCATCCGACGCCGGGTCACATTGGTCAAAGGACCCTTGCCGTCAATGGGCTCGCCCAGGGCGTCCACCACCCGGCCCAACAGACCGTCACCTACCGGCACGTCGAGAATGCGGCCCGTGGATCGGACCGCTTGACCCTCGTCGATATGACTGACCTCGCCCAGCACCACCGCGCCGATGGAGCCTTCGTCGAGGTTGAGGGCCAAGCCCAAGGTGCCGTCGGCGAACTCGAGCAGCTCGTTCACGGTGGCGTCGGGCAGGCCGCTGACGCGGGCGATACCGTCGCCCACCTCAATGACGCGACCCACGGTGGTCTGTTCGAGGCTCGGCGAGAAGCCCGCGAGGTTCTTGCGCAGCGCGGCGGCGATGTCCGCGGTGTTGATCGTCAACTCTGCCATGACAGTTGCGTACCCGTTCCTCAGATGACCTGGCGCAGCTGGGCGATCCGGCGGCGCACACTCCCGTCGATCACGATGTCCCCGACCTGGGCATGAACCCCGCCCAGCACATTCGGATCGATCGTGGTCCTCAACTCGACTTCCCGCCCGGTGGCCGCCGAGAGGGCGGCGGCCAGGCGGGTCTCCTGATCCGCCGTGAGCGGCACCGCGGTACGAACCTCCGCCACCGCCCGGTTGCGCTGGGCGGCACTCGTCTTCACCAGCGTGTCGATGATGGCGGGCAGCTCGCGCCCCCGTCCGGTGGACACCACCAGGGAAACGAGCCCGATGGTGGTGTCGTTTGCCTTGCCCTTGAGCACGTCCTCGACGATCTGCTGGCGCAGGGCGGCGGGGACACCAGGGTCCGCGAGCTTTTCCAGCAACTCGTCCGAGCGCTCCAAGACCCTGGCGAACTGGTAGAGCTCGTTCTCGACCTCGCTCAGGTTGCCCTCGGCGTCAGCGACGGTGAGCATCGCGTGGGCGTAGGCGTTCGTTCGATTGTCGACCATATACACGAATCCTTGCGCCGTATCCTGAGGGCAGGGCAGCCTCAGCGCTGCGTGCCCACCTGGTTGATGTAGTCCTCAATGAGCTGGATCTGGGTCAGCCGATTCTCCAGCTGGCTTCCCACCACTACTTCTGCTGCGCCCATGGCCAACGAGGCGACCTCGCGTCGCACGTCGGCTTCGGCGGCGGACCGTGCCGCTTGCACCTCGGTTTCGGCCCGAGCTCGCAGCTCGGCGATGTCGGCCTCTGCTCGTCGCTGCAGGTCCGCCCGTACGATGTCAGCCTGGCCCCTGGCTGCATCAATGATGCGACCGGCTTCGGCTCGAGCGTCGGCCAACTGGGCCTCGACGTCGGCCTGGGCGGACTCGGCCGCGCGGCGTGCTGTCTCGGCCGCAGCTAGATCGGAGCGAATGCGTTCCGTTCGGTCGTTCATGCCCTTCTTGATGGCGGGCACGCCCCACTTCTGCATGGCCGCCAAAAGGATCAAGAAGGCGATACCGCCCCAGATGATCTCGTTGGTGGCAGGCAGAATCGGGTTGGGCGACTGGGCGCACTTCTCGTAGGTGGAGTCGACCCGTTCGCCGAGCTCCTTACCTTCGAGACCCTCCTCGATGCGCGCTTCGACCAAATGGACCAGGCACTGGCCGACGGATTCCTCCGCCGCCCCAGCCACGGTGGGCAGGGCGACGACGAGGCCGGTGGCCAAAAGAGCGGCCGTGGCCGCAGAACGTAATCTCATTGCTCCGCTCCGCTCAGGCGAATCTGATGAGAATGAAGACGACGAAGCCGATGAGGGCCAACGCCTCGGTGAAGGCGATGCCAAGGAACATGGTCGTGCGGACCATACCGGCCGACTCTGGTTGGCGGGCCATGGCGCTGATGGCGTTACCGACCACAATGCCGATACCGACACCGGGACCAATGGCCGCCAGGCCGTAGCCGAGACCGGCACCGATTGCGCTGAGGCCGTCGAGGAACTCGCCGGCCTGCGTTCCGGTCTGTGCAAGCAATGAAACCACCCGGTATCTCCTAATGCTCGTGGTGCAGGGCTCCGCCGATGTACACGGCGGTGAGGATGGTAAAGATGAACGCCTGGAGGAATGCCACCAAGATCTCGAACCCCGTGAGACCAATGAGCACCACAAAGGGCGCCCACACTATAGCCACCAACCAGGTCTTGCTCCACAATGCCGCCGACAACACAGCGAAGGTGACGAGCAACAAGTGGCCCGCCAGCATGTTGGCGAAAAGTCGAACAGCCAGTGAGAAGGGCCGAACGATGAAGGTGGAGACGAATTCGATGAGGGCGACCAATGGCTTGAGCGCGGTGGGCACACCAGGGGGGAACATGACGTTCAAAAAGTAACGAGGGCCTTGGCGTTTGAGACCGACGAAATTGAACACCAGCCACACGATGATGGCAAGGAAGGCCGGCATGGCCATGCGAGCGTTGGCCGGGAACTGGATGAAAGGGATCACTTCGAAGATGTTGGAGAACAGCACAAAGAAGAAGATCGAGAAGAGGAAGGGGAGAAAGACCATCCCTTCATGACCGATGGTCTGGGCGATGACGCCGTTCTCGATGAACTCGACCGCGGACTCCATGACGTTCTGCACGCCGCGCGGCACCAATTGGGACTTGCGGACAGCCAAGTAGGTAAGCGTCAAGGTGATGAGAACGGCCACCACATGGATGATGCCGACCTTATTGAGACCAAGAAACAGCACCGGCCATTCGAGCAGGTGGCTTACGGGTGGGAACTCCAACGCGAGCAACACGGTGACTACAACCCCTTACCAGGCCGGAAACTGAGCGGACCCCGGCCCGACCTTGCCGGTCGGGCGGGTTTTGGTTTAAGCGCCGGAAAGGCGAGCGTGGCCGATACCTGGGTGGCTTCCCAAGCGAGCAGCCCGAGGTGGGCGATGATGAGCGTAAATCCCCAAGGCACGGGGCTGAACCAGCCCGCATTGCGCACCGCAAAGGTGGCGGCGGCGATCAGGGCGAGACGCAACGGATAGCCAAGTAGCACGGTAGCCATCAAAGCGGTAAGCGAGATGCGGGCGGCCCGGGCCGAAAGGCGGGCGGAGACCACGAAGTTGGCAACCACCAGGACCAGGGCGAACAGGGTGGACAGCACGCCGTTCATGCCCCAGAAGATGGCGCCGATCACCACGAAGGCGGGCGAAACCAGGAAGGCTCTCCTGGCCAGATCGCCGGCCAGAATTTTCTCGGGGGCAACCGCCACCGCGGAGGCCACAGAAACCTCAGCCATTCCGGTGCCCTGCGTTCGACTGGCGGAGGGCGGCCCTGGCTAGCCGCCACCGCTCCAGCTCAACGTCGGAGTCCGCCACGTACTGCGTCCACAGCTTCCACACCATGTAGGTGAGCACGACGACGGACAACACCAGGGTGAAGATGGGCGTCGTGCCAATGGCCCGGTCGAGCAGGAATCCCAGCACTCCGAAGATGGCGGGGGTCACCACCATTTCAAACGCTGCCGCCATACCGTCACCGAAACCGTTATCACGGCCCTTGGCGGCAGTGGGGCGCCAGCGCATGGTCGCACGAATGCTTCGTTTCACGGGTTCGGGCAGTCCAGGTCTCGAGGGTGGGTTCGGCGCCGAGAAGGCTCCGAAGAACGGCCGCAACTTATCCGACCCCACCGGGGACGAGCAAAACCGTGGTCGGTCTCGGGGGGGCATTGCCCCATCCTGAGGAGGAGGATGCCCCATCTACTGACCGCGAGCGGGGAGAGGACGATCACGCAATCCGGGGATAAGGACGTGGGCCGACCCTGCTGCGCTGAGAGACCAGGACTGCACCGCGCAGGGCCACCCCGCACGCCCGAGCGAACACTGATCGACCCCAAACGAACGGACATGCCGTTCTAGGCCCGACTCCAGGAGACTGCCGGCGACGGTCCTCGACCAGAAGAACATGCTGGTCATGCGGGAAGTTTGTCGGGAGTAGACCGCGAGACGAGGCCCGCCTGGGCGTCCCGCCGAGTCCAGCACCCAGGCCGGCGAGTGGTGACATCAACTCCCAAAGAAGTTTTCCGGTTCGCAACGCGGCCTCTACGTGAGGAGAGGCCTACTTAGAGTGGGAGCGAAAGCCCAAAGTACGGGACGTAAGACTCCCCGATACGGGCGAGCCTAGGGATGTCACCGAATCGCCATCACAGATGCGGTTGACCACCCCCAATTGGGGCATATGGTCAACGGAGAAACCAGACACCTCACGACGCGAGTTGCGAGTCGGGCGGGGAGCTAAGGCCGGGGGAGGCCGAAGCACCTCGATCGCTGTCACGGCCAACGGCCGAGCCAGCGAGCCTTCTCCGTGGCCCGCCGAACTGAGGTGACAAGCGGATCGGTGAGAACGGCGACGCATGCAAACAATTCGGACACGCGACGTGAAACAGCGAGCGATTCACGCCAAACGGCCGCCGGGCGAACAGCCGGGATCACGGTACGCAAACCTCACGGCACCGGCGCCCAACACCGTGCAGGGCACAGCCCGCACGACCAGCACGACGCCTTCCCGTATCACCCCGCGGGTCTCTAAGCTTCTGGTGGGCACCGCCGATGCTGCCACCCTGGCCGTTGCCCTTGTCGCCGCCCTTGCCCTGTCGCGGGCAACCGGTGGGGTGGCCTCACGCGAACAGGAGCACTTCACCAGCCTGCTGGCGCTGCTGTCGGTGCCGGTCTGGCTTCTCGCTCTGGTCAAGGTCCAGGCCTATAAGACCCGCTACATCACCCGCCGCTCTCAGGAGTTCCGCCGCCTGCTCACCGCCGGAGCCCTCGGATCCGCCTCCCTGCTGGTCATCTCCGACCTGTGGCGGCGCATCGACATCCAGCGGGATTTCGTCCTGTTCGCCTTCCTTATCGGTCTGTTGCTGCTCGGAGCCGAGCGCGAAGTGGTCCGTCAGTCCTTCCTGGCCCTGCGTCGCCGCGGCCATCGACTACGGGCGGTGGCCATCGTTGGCGACAACGCCGAAGGCGACGAGCTGCGCCGTATGTTCGAAGCCTCGCCCGAGCTGGGCTATGCCTTCGCCGGCTTCATAACGGTGGAGCCAGGACGACGCTTTGCCCGCCCCGGCGAGGTGCTCGGCCGCATCGACGAGGCCGTCGACGTACTCGCCCGTCGGCAAGTCTCCAGCGTCATGATCGCCGCCTCGGCGGTGGACGTCGCCCACACCTCCAGTCTGATCCGCCGCCTGCTCAACGCCGGCATCAACGTGGAGTTGTCCCCCACCCTTCCCGACATCGCGGTGGAGCGACTGTCGATCCGCCCGCTGGGCCGCTTCCCTGTCATGTATCTGGAGCCCTTCCACCAGTCCGGGTGGCGCTCGGTGGCCAAACGAGTCTTCGACTGTGGTGCCGCCCTGGCTGGGTTGGTCACCCTGGCCCTGCCTCTCCTGGCCATTTCTACCCTCATCCGTCTCGACTCCAAGGGCCCGGTGTTCTTCCGTCAGGAGCGGGTGGGCCGCAATGGCCGGCTCTTCCACGTCATCAAGTTCCGCACCATGGTCCCCAACGCCCACGAGCTGCGAGGCGAGCTGGCCGCTCAGAACGAAGCCGACGGACCGCTGTTCAAGATCAAGAACGACCCCAGGGTCACCGGGATCGGCCGGTTCCTTCGCAAGACCTCCATCGATGAGCTGCCCCAGCTGTGGAACGTGCTGCGAGGCGAAATGAGCCTGGTCGGTCCCCGCCCGGCGCTGCCCGACGAGGCCGCCCTGTGGTCGGAAGATCTGCGGGATCGGCTGCGGGTCCAGCCTGGGATCACCGGGATGTGGCAGGTCAGCGGTCGCTCCAACACCTCTTTTGAGGAGTACAGCCGCCTCGATCTGTATTACGTGGACAACTGGTCCCTGGTCACCGACTTGACCATCCTGACCAAGACCCTGCCGTCGGTGCTGCTGCAGCGGGGCGCCAGTTGAGCTGAGCGAATCGCCCGGGACAATCCGAGCTGCAACACCATCGAGGAGGCCGGTTCCGTTCACGGAGCCGGCCTCTACCGCGTTTCAGGACTTGGAGCGGCCACGCACGCCAGGATGAAACCAGGTGATCAGGGCGAGCGCCAGGGCGGCCAAGCCCAACAACACCACGCTGTCGCCCAGGCCGGTGATGGTGGGGAAAAGCGCGGTAGCCGAAAGCAGGGCGGTCCAGCCCCACAGGATGGCCACGCTGCGGCGTTGTCCGTGGCCCATCTCCATGAGCCGGTGGTGGAGATGGCCCTTGTCGGCGGTCGCCAGCCCGGTGCGCTTGCGGGCCCGGCGGATGATGGCGAAGGCCGTATCGAGGATCGGTACCCCCAGGACAAAGAGGGGGATGACTAACGGGGCGAAGAAGAAGAAGGTCTGACCGCTGAAGGGGTCCCGGGTGCGGCCTCCCACCGAGATGGTGGCCGCGGCCATGAGCAAGCCCAGCAACAAGGCACCGCCGTCACCCATGAAGGTGCGGGCCGGATGGATGTTGTGGGGCAGAAACCCGGCGCAGGCCCCGGCCACCGCCACCGCCACCAAGGGCGCCGGGTTGGTGGCGCGCAGCAGATCGCTTTCGGCCAATTGCTGGGTGTACACGAAGAAGGCGAAAGCGGCGATACCGACGATGCCTGCGGCCAGCCCGTCGAGGCCGTCGACAAAGTTCACCGCGTTGGCCATGCCGATGACCCACAGCACGGTGACCAGCGCCGAAAGGTCAGGGGTGAGCACCCAGAAGCCGGCGAAGGGGATACGGAAATAGACCAGGCTGACCCCGGCGATGGACAGCACCGAGCTGGCCAGGATCATGCCGGCCACCTTGGCCGGCGCCGACACGTCTCGTAGGTCGTCAATGAATCCGACGCCGTACATGACCACTGCCGCCAGCACGATGCCGATGACCTCTCGGGGATGATCGAACACCTCGTCGAAGCCAGGCAGCAGCCATCCCGCCGCCGCCACCGCGGCCACGAAACCCGCCAGGATGGCGGCTCCACCCAGGGTGGGGGTGGGCCAGCGATGGACCCTGCGCTCATCAGGGGCGACCACCGCGCCTACCCGCATAGCCAATCGCTGGGTCAACGGCACCAGCAACCAGGTGACCAACGCGGCGATCAGACCGGTGAGGGCGTACACCCACAGGCTGGGGGTCACGGATCTACCCTGTCGCGATCAAGCGGCCCGAGCCAAAAGGCATCGGTGGCGCCCGGCCAGATCGGCGTGGATCTCAACGGTGGCGAAACCGGAGGCTAGAGCGAACTCACGGGCTGGACCCATCTGGCCGGGGCTGAGTTCCAGCACCACCACCCCGTCGGGCTGCAGCCAGACAGGGGCCTCGGCCAGCAACAGGCGGGTGGCGTCGAGGCCGTCGAGCCCGCTGCGCAGGGCCAGGGCCGGCTCCCAGCTCTCGACCTCGGCGGGGAGGGTATCGGCGGCGGCCACGTAGGGGGGATTGGCCACGATGACGGCCAAGGTGCCGGCCAGCTCGCTCGGCAGCGCCTGGTACCAGGAGCCGTGGCGGAGCTGCACCCGTGCCCCGGCCCGACCCACTCCGGCCAGGTTGGCCCTGGCCACGGCCAACGCCTCGGTAGATACGTCAGTGGCCCACACGTCGGCCAGCTTGCACTCCACGGCCAGGGACAGGGCAATGGCACCGGACCCGGTACCCAGATCGGCGACGCGGATGCGGCGCTTATAGTGATGGCCGTGGCGGGCGATGAGGCGGGTCAGCTCGGCCAGGGCTACCTCGACCACGGCTTCGGTCTCCGGGCGCGGGATGAGCACCCGCCGGTCGACCAACAGATCCAGGTGACGGAACGACCATCGACCGAGCACATACTGCAGGGGCTCGCCGGCCCGGCGCCGTTCCAGCAGGACATCGAATCGGGCCAGGGCGGCCACCGTGGCCGCCTTTTCCAAAACGGTAAGGTACTCCCCCGGCTCGGCCCCGGTGACCTCCTCGATCATGCGGCGCACGTCGTGGGCGGCGTCGAGGCCAGCGTCGGGGCTGGCCACTGTCTGCAGACGAGATCGGGCCCTGGTTGACACCTCAGCCCAGGTCAGGGTGCCGTCGTTGGATCCGGCGGTAGGAGCCATGACCGCCGCTCAGGCCCCGCCCGATGCCAGTTGGCGGGCCCGTTCGTCTTGGACCAGAGCATCGATCACCTCGTCCAGCTCGCCGGTGAGAACCCGGTCGAGCTTGTAGAGAGTGAGGCCAAGGCGATGATCGCTCACCCGGTTCTCCTTGAAGTTGTAGGTACGGATCTTCTCGCTGCGTCCACCGGAACCGATCTGGTCGCGACGCTGATCCGAGCGCTGAGAGGACTGGCGGTCCTGTTCCTGCTTCAACAAACGCGAGCGCAGCACGATCAGAGCCTTGGCTCGGTTCTGCAGCTGACTTTTCTCATCCTGCATGGCCACCACCAGACCGCTGGGTTTGTGGGTGATGCGCACGGCAGAGTCGGTGGTGTTGACGTGCTGGCCGCCGGCGCCCGAGGAGCGGTAGACGTCGATGTGCAAATCGTTGGGGTCAATGGCCACATCGATCTCGTCGGCCTCTGGCAACACGGTGACCGTGGCCGAGGAGGTGTGCACCCGGCCCTGGGATTCCGTCACCGGAACTCGCTGAACCCGGTGCGGCCCCGCCTCCCACTTGAGCTTGGACCAGGCGTGGTCGCCCTCGATGCGCACCACGACCTCGCTCAGCCCGCCCAGGTCCGAAGGCGAAGCGCCCAAGACGCTGAAGCGGAAGCCTTGCCGAGTGGCGTAGCCGCGATACATCTCGAACAAATCACGAGCGAAGAGGTTGGCCTCCTCGCCGCCTTCGGCGCCACGGATCTCCATGATGACGTTCTTGTCATCGTTGGGGTCCCGAGGTAACAACAACGCCTTGAGGGCCTCACCGAGGGATGCGATCTCGCTGTCGGCACCCTCCAGCTCGCTGCGCAACAGCTCACGATCCCCGGCGTCGGCGTCGGCGTAGCGCTCCTTGGCCGCGGCCAGATCCTCCTGGCGTTGGCGAAGACGGCGACCCACCGTGACGATGGCTTCCAATTGACGGTAGCGGCGGGTGGCCACCGCATAACGCTGGGGTTCGGCCAGGAGCTCGGGGTCGCCCAGACGGGCTTCGAGATCCACGAACTCGGTTTCCAGGGCGGCAATGCGCTCCAGCATCAGCTCGTCCACTCCCCTTCCAGGGTGACCATCCGGGCCGGTTGACGCAAGGCTTGGGCCAGCTCCCGTACCGCGCGGTACTGGTCGCGGGACGGGCACACGTAGACCAACTCTGCCTCCGGATCGAAGCGATGGCGAGCATCGGCGGCGGTGGGAATGGCTTCGGCGTCAACCCCGACAGCGCAGGCCACCACCACGGAACCGCCGTCGGTCCTGCGGCCAGAGGCAAGGGCTGGGGTGGTGTCGATCAGGCTCTCCCTGGGAAAGGGGGGCTCCATTGCCACCAGGTGCGAAGCCCCCACCAGCTCGGGCCGGACCAAAATGTTGGCCCGCAGCCATCGTTGGCGGGCCAGACGGTTGAGCAGGTGGGGTGGTTGGTCGGGTCGGCGATGGCCACGTACGACGTCCAAAACGGTGGCGGTGACCTCCTCCACACTGCGCAACGCCTCCATCAACCGGGCCGCCTCACGGTCGTAACGGCCCACCCCGACCTCAAGATGGAACCCTCCGACGGGGTCCTTGACCACCCGGCCCACCTCCAAGCCGAGCACCTCAGCCAGGACCACACCGTGTTCGACTACGACTTCCACCCCCGCCGCTCGCAACGGCTCCATAGCGACCAGAGCGGCAGGATCGGGGACGAGGGGCGGCTCGTGAGCGGCGGGCTGGGCCCGCGTCAGCTCACTGCCGACCAGGCGATACACCCAGGGGTCGGCCCGGAAATAGCCGGCTCGACGGGCCAGCACGTCGGGATCAGGGGCGTCCTCGGCGTCGGTGTCCACAATGAGGTGGAGGCGCCGCGGATGATCCTGGCGCAGCGCCCACAGGACCGCCGCCCCAAGGCCCGTGGGACCCGAGACCAACACGAACCCGTCCTGTACGTTGCCGTCCTGCACGTTGCCGTCGTCGCCCACCACGACCGCGGCCAGACCGCCCAGCGGGCGATCCTGCGTGGTGGTGGCGCCGATGTGGGCCCGAACCACCGCGCGGAGCTTGGCCAGGTTGAGCCGGGCCCGTTGCTCAGGGCCAATCATCGACGCGACCATGACAGGTCCCCCGTCACATCGAGGGGGCCTTGGCCACCTCGGCCAGAAACTCGTCGTTGGATTTGAAGGTCTTCATACGGTCCACCAGCAATTCCAAACCGCCACCGGCCGGCCCGTCCCCGGCCAAACCGGACAGCACCCGGCGAAGCTTCCAAACCATGTTGAGCTGGCGGCGCTCGAAGAGCAACTCCTCGTGACGAGTGGAGGAGGCATCTACGTCGATAGCTGGGTAGATGCGCTTTTCCGCCAGACGCCGATCGAGACGTAACTCCATGTTGCCGGTGCCCTTGAACTCTTCGAAGATCACTTCATCCATGCGGGACCCGGTCTCGACCAGGGCGGTAGCCAAAATGGTCAGCGAACCGCCCTCTTCGATGTTGCGGGCGGCACCGAAGAACTTCTTGGGCGGATAGAGCGCTCCGGTGTCGATACCACCAGACATGATGCGACCGGTGGCGGGAGCGGCCAGGTTGTAGGCCCGAGCCAGACGGGTGATGCCGTCAAGGATAATGACCACATCGTGGCCGTCTTCGACCATTCTCTTGGCCCGCTCGATGGTCATTTCCGCCATTGCGGTGTGTTCGTCAGCGGGACGATCGAAGGTGGAAGCAACCACCTCGCCGCGCACCGACCGGCGCATATCGGTGACTTCTTCTGGCCGCTCATCCACGAGCAGCACGATGAGCTTGACCTCGGGGTTGTTGACCTCGATGCACTGGGCGATGGTCTTCATCACCGTGGTCTTTCCCGCTTTGGGCGGAGAAACGATCAGGCCACGCTGACCCTTACCGATCGGCGAGATGAGGTCGATGATGCGCGCCGTCATATTGGTGGCATCACCGGGTTGTTCCAGCCGCAACTTCTGGTCAGGGAACAAAGGCGTCAGCTCTTCGAAACGGCGCCGTGCCCTAGCCTTGTCCGGCTCATCCCCGTTGACCTCGTCGATGCGCAACAACGCCGGGTTCTTCTCGCCCCGACCAGCGGGACGTGAGCTGCCAGCCAGATGGTCGCCCTTCCGAAGTCCGTACTGGCGCACGAACTTGGCCGGTACGTACACATCGTCCTTGGAGGGCAGGTAGCCCTTGACCCGCAGGAACCCGTAGCCCTCGTCCCGCAAATCGAGGTGGCCAGCCATGGCCACCGGCTCCATGCTGCCCTGGCCGGCGTCCTCGCCGTAGCGATCACGGTCATGGTTGCCCTGGCGGTCTTGATTGGCCTGACGGTCCTGATTGCCCTGCCGGTCCTGGCGGTCTTGATTGCCCTGACGGTCCTGACGGTCCTGGCGGTCCTGGCGGTCTTGATTGCCCTGACGGTCCTGGCGGTCCTGGCGGTCTTGATTGCCCTGACGGTCCTGATTGCCCTGGCGGTCGCCGCCCGGTTGAGGTTGGCCGCCCGGGCCGCCGACGCGGTCCTTGTCGCGGCCCCGGCGCCGCCGGCGCCGGCTCGACCCTTCACGGTCTCCCTGACCGTCGCCGCCGTTGTCCTGGCCGGCCTGGCTGTCCGCACCTTCGGAGCCGGCTGGCCGCTCGCCACGCTCGGATCGTTCCGGGCTGGCCTGCGTTTCGGAAAGGTTCGTGACCGACGCCTCGTTTCGTTCAGCCGAGCCTCCCTCAGCCGACCCGCGTTCAACTGAGTCGCGTTCAGCGGAGCTGCGTTCAACCTGGCTGGGTGCAACCGGGCCCCGGTCGGCGGGGCCGTCGTTGCGACCGTTTCGATCACGCCGAGGTGTGACGGCAGCGGGTGCAGGAGCGTCCGAGGTTGCCGGGGCGGAGTCGCTCGCCGGCGTCAAGGGCGCCGCCTCAGGAGGCCGGGTGCGCCGCATCGGCGGGGCATCGACCCCGTCGAAGGGCGAAAACGACGCCACCGTGACCGCGGCACTGGCTGCAGCCGAGGATTCGGTCGAGGAGTCGGTCGGCGTTCCCGACTCCGAAATGGAGGCTCGACCGGCCGACGCCGCAGTCGAGGACACTGTGGGGGCCGACACTCTGGGGGCCGACACTGTGGCAGCTGCTGCGGCGGGCGCTGGCGGGCTGGGGTCCATGGCCTGGATCGCGAACGGCAGTGGTTCGGCAGCCTCGGCGGTTTCGGCACGGCGGGACCGTTCAGGACCCGACCGAGCGGCCGAAGTCGGGGTGGGGTCCCCCGAGGCGGCCAGGATGAGGTCGATGATCTGGTCTTTGCGAGCACGGGTCGGTGGCTTATGACCCAATGCGCTGGCGATAGTGAGGAGCTGTTCGCGGTCCTTCCGCTTCAATGCCCCTCGCTCGAGTTCCTGCGCGTCAACGCTCACTCGGGCCTTCCTTCTCCGGCCTGGGCCGGGTGGCAACCGCGGGGCCGACAGAGCCGATCCGCCGAAGGGCGGGGCATTGGCGTTCCCGGGTTCCGTGGTTGTAGGGATTGTGCGCCGATCGGTCGATCGAAATCGCAGCGTTCGTGTCAGCCCAACGACCTGCCTGAGCGGGAAGGAATGGGCGTCGACAACGGGTCCAACTGCGAAGAGGGAAAACCCGCACGGCGGCAACGGGTTGCGTTGACCGCAGAACCGTAGCGGGGTAACGAACCGGCGCAGCACTCACTCTAGCGAGGGCGGGGGGCGGGAGCAAACATCCCCCAGCTCAGCGACGCAGCAATTTCTCCATCAGCTGATGGGCCACCACCGGCGGGCAACCAGCCACGCCCGATTCGGTGTAACTCCCACCAGGACCGCGCTGCTCGGAATCCAACAGCAGGTAGGGAACCGCGTCGCTGGTGTGAGTCTTGAGCCGCAAGGGGGTCGCATGGTCAGGCAACAGCAACATCCGCCAGGGGCCCATCTCGTCGAGCGCCTCGGTGAGGCCGCCCAGCACCCGGCTGTCCCAGTTCTCCAAGGCCTTGACCTTTTCGCCCACGTCGCCGGCGTGACCAGCCTCATCGGAGGCCTCGATGTGCAGAATCCACAGGTCGGCGCCATCTCGCAGCCCCGCGATCGTGGCGTCGCGCATACCTTCGTAGTTGGTGTCGAACCAGGCGTTGGCCCCCTCGACATCCACGACCCGCAAACCGGCGAGCACCCCGAGGCCCCGGACCAGGTCGACCTCGGTGCACAGTCCACCCTGGAGCCCGAACCGATCGAAGAAGCGGGGCATGGCCGGGCCAGACCCCTGGCCCCACAGCCAGATCTGGGTGGCGTCGAGGTCGAAACGATCCAACACGGCGCGTGAGCGCTCGTGCAGCTGGATCAGCTGGGGCGCGGTCGGTCCGGTGGGCGACAACGCGGGCCCATCGGCCAGATCGTGGGGGGGATAGCAATCAGCCTCGGCCCAGCTGGGCGGGGCCAACATGATGTGGCGGTACTGCACCCCTGGATGGAAGCTGACCTCACCCCCCAACTCGGCGTCGAGCGCCGCAATGACCTCGGCGGCGGCTGCGGAGCTGGGATGGCCACCGGCGAAATCGACCATGGTGCCGTCCGCCCCCACGGTGACCAGGTTGCAGCGGTAGGCGATCTTGTTGGTGAGGTCCAGGCCCAGCGCGGCGGCTTCGATGGGGGCGCGGCCGGTGTGGTAGCGAGCGGGGTCGTAGCCGAAGATGGCCATGTTGCCGACGTCGCTGCCAGGCGGCAACCCGGCGGGGATGGTTTGGGCCCGGCCCAGCGTGGCCCGCGCGGCCAAGCCGGCCAGCACCGGCAGGTGGGCATACTCGAGGGGGGTCTTGCCGCCCAGCTCGGGAACCGGCTCGTCGGCACAGCCGTCGGGAACGCACACCACGTACTTCATGAGCGGCCAGTCTGGCCGGGCCGGGCTGTGGAACCGAAGCCGGCCCCTGAGCGAGCATGTTCGGCGACTGCGGCCTCGACCTCGCCCTGCACCTCGGCCAGGTCGTTGGCCACGGACCGATAACGCTCTGGGCGTTCCAAAAGGTCCGCCAGACGGGCGGGCAGGGCTGGGCGCACACCGGTGGCCTGGTGCACGGCGTCGGCGAACTTGGCCGGATGAGCGGTGGAGAGCACGATCAAGGGGTCCTCGGCACGGTAGCCATGCTGTTCGGCGGCGGATAGCGCCACTGCGGTATGGGGGTCGACCAGCAGGCCGTGGCGTTCGTAATAGCGGGCCATGATCGCCAAACAAGCGTCGTCGTCGGCCCGGTAGGCCCTGAAGCCCTGGTTGAGGACCCGGAACGCCGCGGGATCGAGGGTGGCGCAGCCCTCGGACCGGAACCGCCCCAACCAGGCGTCCACCGCCGCGCCGTCGCCGTCGGCCAGCTCCCACAAAAGGCGCTCCAGATTGGAGCTGACCTGGATGTCCATCGAGGGACTGAGGGTGGGAACGACCCCGGTCTGGGCCATGGTGGCGGTGCTGAACAGCCGGGTCAGGATGTCATTGGCGTTGGAGGCGACGATGAGGCGGGACACCGGTAAGCCGGCCCGACGGGCCAGATGGCCGGCATATACGTTGCCGAAGTTGCCGGTGGGCACCACGAAGGAAACGGGACTGGACCGCCCCGGCAGGCGTTGCACGGCCGCCGCGGAGCTCACGTAGTAGACGATCTGGGCCAGCACCCTGGCGAAGTTGATGGAGTTGACCGCAGACAAGTGCATCCGGGCTCGGAATCCCTGATCCGCGAACATGGCCTTGACCAGGTCCTGGCAGTCGTCGAAGGTGCCGTCCACGGCCAGATTGGTGATGTTGTCGGCCAGCACCGTGGTCATCTGGCGCCGTTGCACCTCCGACACCCGCCCTTGGGGGTGCAGGATGACGCAGTCCACCGCGTCGCGACCGGCCAGCGCCTCAATGGCGGCGGACCCCGTGTCCCCGGAGGTAGCGCCGATGACGGTGACTCGTTCCTGGCGACGGGCCAGCTCGTGTTCGAACAGCCGCCCCACCAGCTGCAGGGCGAGGTCCTTGAAGGCCAAGGTGGGACCCCAGAACAGCTCGGCTAGGTACAGGCCGGGCTCCACCTGTCGAACCGGCACGACATCGGGATGGTCGAAACCCGAGTAGGCGTCAGCGACCAGCTCCGTGAACTCGTTCTTGGTCATGGCGCCCTGCACGTAGGGCCACATCACCGCTACGGCCAGATCGGCGTAACTGGCCTGGTTCTGCCACCCGGCGGGCAAGGGCGGAACCTCGGCCGGCACGTACAGCCCACCGTCGGTGGCCACCCCGACCAGGAGCACGTCGGCGAATCCGAGCTCGGGGGCCGCACCCCGGGTGGACAGATACCGCATCAGGAGTCAGCGCCGATCACCCGCAGTAAGCCGTTGACCTTGCGCACCGCTGGGAGCCCCCGCAGCTCCGCCAGAGTGGCCTGCACGTCGGACTCTCGGGCCGAGTGAGTGATGAAAATGATGCGGGCCCGGTCGCCCAGGCCGTCTTGTTCCATGCTGCGGATGGACACGCCGTGCTGACCGAAGACGGCGGCCACTTGGGCCAGCACGCCTGGCTGGTCGTTGACCTCGAGCTGGAGGTAATACTCGGACTCCACGTCGTCGATGGGGCGGATGCGGGCCGGGCGCAAGGCGCCCAGGGTGGCCGCGGACCCGCTGCGCAGGTTGGCGGCGGCGTCGATCACATCACCCAGCACCGCAGAGGCGGTGGGGCTGCCACCGGCCCCGCGGCCGTAGAACATGAGGTTGCCCGCCGCCGCCCCCTCCACGAACACCGCGTTGTAGGAATCTCGCACCGAGGCCAGGGGATGATCGAGAGGAACCATGGCCGGATGGACCCGAACCCCGATGGTGCCATCGTCGTGCTCGGCGGCGATGGCCAGCAGCTTGATGCGGTAGCCCAGCCGGCCGGCGAAGGCGATGTCGCTGGCGGTGATGTTGGCGATGCCCTCGTGGTATACGTCTCCGGCCGCCACTGCAGCCCCGAAGGCCACCGTGGCCAAGATGGCGGCCTTGGCGGCGGCGTCGTAGCCCTCGACATCGGCGGTGGGGTCGCGCTCGGCATAACCGAGGCTCTGCGCCTCGGCCAGGGCGTCCGCGTAGGAGGCGCCGGCTTCGGTCATGCGGGTCAGTATGTAGTTGGTGGTGCCGTTGACGATGCCGAGCACCCGTTTGATTCGCTCACCCCGCAAGGATTCCCGCAGGGGCCGCACGATGGGGATGGCCCCTCCCACCGCGGCCTCGAAGAGCAGATCTACCCCGGCCGTTTCCGCCGCCTGGTACAGCTCGGGGCCTACGTTGGCCAGCAGCTCCTTGTTGGCGGTGACCACCGGCTTGCCGGCCTTTAGGGCTTCGAGGATGAGCGTTCGGGCCGGTTCGATACCGCCCATGACCTCGACCACCAGGTCGATGGCGGGATCGGAAACTACTGCGGCGGCATCGTGGGTGAGCAGATCAGGGGCCAAGCTGATCCCGCGGTCGCGCGAAACTGAGCGCACTGCTATCCGGCTGACCTGCAGCCCTAGGCCGGTGAGGGCCTCGATGGCGTCGGCCCGCTCCGCCACCAGGGCGGCAAAGGCGGCGCCGACGTTACCGCAACCCAAGAGACCGATGCGCACGGGGTGAGAAACCACGACGGGTGAGCCTACCGGCCTCAGCCTGGGCTGCGGCCCTGCCTCCCCGGAGCCGGGGCCCTCAGGCCGGGTTTATGCACAGATCGGTGCGCAACAGGTCCTCATCGGTTTCCCGGCGCAGCACCAGCCGGGCGGCCCCGTCAGCCACGAAGACCACCGCCGGGCGGACCATGCGGTTGTAGTTGGAACCCATGGACCAGCCGTAGGCACCCGTCACCGGGGTGGCCAGCACGTCGTCCACGGCCAAATCGGCAGGTACCGCAGCCTCGTGCAACAGCACATCACCAGATTCGCAGTGCTTGCCCACCACCCGCACCCTTCGGGGTCGGGGGGCCTGCAGCACCCTAGGCAGGAACGCCTCGTACTCGCTGCCGTACATGGCCGGTCGGGGGTTGTCGATCATGCCGCCGTCTACCGCCACGTAGGTGCGGATACCGGGCAGCTCCTTGATGGTTCCAACCCGGTAGAGGGTGATGGCGGCCTGGGCGACGATGACCCGACCGGGCTCGGCGGAGATGACGGCCTCGATGCCCGCCGCCACGCAGGCTTCGTGGACCCGCGCGCCCCACGACGCAATGGATTCGCTGTGCTCGGCCTCCACGTAGGCCACGCCGAGACCGCCGCCAATGTTCAACTCGGCCAGGTTGGCCGCCCGCACGAAGGGCGCCACCGCCTGCAGCGCTCTGGCGAAGTTGTGGGCCACGAAAACCTGGGAGCCGATGTGCAGATGCAGGCCGATGAGGCGGGCCGGCGAATCGGCCCGCTGCAGCCGGGCCATGGCCGCGGCAGCCGCGCCGGACTGCAAACCAAAACCGAACTTGGAGTCTTCCTGGCCGGTGGAGATGTACTCATGGGTATGGGCCTTCACCCCAGGGGTGACCCGGATCAAGACATCGGGCCGATGGAAGCCGCTGGCCACCAAATGATCGAGCCGGTCGATCTCATCAAAAGAATCCACCACGATGCGACCAACCCCGGCCTCCAGCGCGGCGCACAGTTCGGCCACAGACTTGTTGTTTCCGTGCAGTAACAAGTCCGCTCCGGGAAGACCGGCCCGCAGGGCCACGACCAACTCTCCCCCCGAGGCCACGTCGAGCCGTAAGCCTTCTTCGTGGGCCAGGCGGGCCATGGCACCGCAGAGAAAGGCCTTGGTGGCGTAGTAGGCGCCGCCGGGGAAGGCGGCCACCGCTTGGCGGCAACGCTCCCGCAGATGCGCCTCGTCGTAGACGAACAGGGGCGTGCCGTAGGTGTTGGCCAACTCCACCGTGTCCAGCCCGCCGAGCAGGAGACGACCAGCTTCGTTGGTGGTGGCGGTGTCTGGCAGCAGGCGAAGGGAGATGGGACCGGACCCGTTCACATCGGGGCTGCTCACGTCGGGGCTGTTCACATCGATTCCGGGGCGCTGACACCGAGAATGTCGAGACTGACCCGCAGGCCGACCCTTGTCCCTTCCATCAACCACAAACGGGCCTGGGTGGTGGTGTCTTCAATTCCTTCACCCATGATGCGACAGTCGTGGTAGAAGCCGTGGAAGGCGCCGGCTAACTCTCGCACCCAGGTGGTGATCTTGTGGGGGGCGCGTTCGTGGCAGGCCAGGATCACCGTGTCTTCCAGGTCCGCCAGCAGGCGTAACACGGCCAGCTCTCGTTCGTGGGTGAGCGTCGAAAGGTCCACCTCGGCCAGGGGCCGCCGGGTGATGCCGTGACGGGTCGCCTCCCGAGCCAGCGAGGCAATCCGGGCATGGGCGTATTGCACGTAATAGACCGGGTTTTCGTTGGTCTGGGCCACCATCACGGCCAGATCCACGCTTTGGCGGGTGTCGAGGGATTGCAACAAGAAGGTGAGGCGGGCCGCGTCGGCGCCGGTTTCCTCTACCACTTCGCTGAGGGTGACCATGGTGCCGGCCCGTTTGGAAAGCTTCACTTCTACGCCATCGCGTTTGAGTGAAACCAACTGGCCCAAGATCAACTCCACCTCGGTGGGGTCGTGGCCCAGCGCCTGGATCCCCGCCTTGAGGCGGGCCACATAGCCGTGATGGTCCGCCCCCCAGATGTCGATCAGCTGCTCATAACCCCGCTCGAACTTGTTGCGGTGGTAAGCCAAATCGGGCAGCAGATAGGTGGGCTCACCGTCGGATTTGACCAGCACCCTGTCTTTGTCGTCGCCGTAGTCGGTGCTGCGCAGCCATACCGCGCCGTCTGCTTCATAGGTGGCTTGGCGGGCGGCCAGGTCAGCCAGGGTGGCGTCAATGGCTCCATCCGCGACCAGCGAACGCTCGGAGAACCAGGTGTCGAAATGGACCCCGACCCCATCGAGGGTCTCGCGCAAATCGCGCTTGACCCGCTCGTAGCCCCACTCCCCCGGGTCTGCTCCCGCCGGCATCTCCGCCGCCCACTCGTGCAGATACTGGCCTTGGTAGCCGTCTTCGGGCACGGGTAACCCGGCCTTGAGGGCAGCCAGTGACTCGCCGAAGAGGCGCATCTGCACGCCCCGGTCGTTGAGGTAGTACTCCCGGTCCGCCCGGTAGCCGCAACGGTTCAACAAGTTGACCAAGGCGTCGCCGTAGGCGGCCCAGCGGCCACCGCCCGCGTGGAGCGGCCCGGTGGGGTTAGCGGAAACGAACTCCACATTGACCCGCTTGGCCTGACCCAGGTCGGGTCGGGCGTAACCCTCGACCCCGGCCTGGACCGCCTCGACCAACACCGCGTGCAGCCAACTGGGGGCCAGGTGGAAGTTGACGAAACCGGGGCCAGCCACCTCCACCCGCTCGACATGGGTGATGTGGGCGGCTTCCAGGGCGGTGACGAGCTGCGCGGCCAGCTCACGCGGGTTGCGCCCGGCTGGCTTGGCGCTGGCCAGAGCCACGTTGGTGGACCAGTCGCCATGCTCACGGCGGGCCGGCCGCTCCATGGAGATCAAAGCCGGTGGGCTCACCCCCAGCGAGGCCAGGGCCTGGGTGAGCTGGGCACGGAGGGCGTCTTGGATCACGGCTGGCCACGTTACCCACCGGCTCGCGCCGCGGCGCACCGCGGAAGCTGTCAGCATGCCGAGATGACCTATCAGTGCGTCCGACTCGATGGCGAGGGGCCCTTGCGCCATCTCGTACTCAACCGACCCGAGGTCCACAACGCGGTGAACGGCCAGTTGGTGGCCGATGTCCACCAGGCCTGTTTGGACATCGAGGCCGACCCGTCGATCCGGGTGGTGATCTTGCGGGGCGAGGGGCCCAGCTTCTGTTCAGGGGCAGATCTCAAAGCGCCCCGGCGTACCACCACCGAGGCCATGGTCGCCTCCAAGGCAGGTGCCCGCATGTACGACACGTTGCTGCACCTCAACGCGGTGACCATCGCCGCCTGCCACGGCTACCTCATCGGCGGCGGGGCGGTGCTGCCGGCGGCGTGTGATTTCCGGGTGGGAGCGCCGTCGGTGCGCCTCACCCTCAACGAGGTCAGCATCGGCTTCAACCTAACCTGGCATTCGCTTCCGGTTTTGGTCAACCTGGTGGGGGCGGCGAAGGCAAAAGAGATGCTGTTGCTCGGGCGTACCTACGGTTGTGATCAACTCGACGCGTTGGGGTTTTTCACCGAAACGGTGGCCGAAGAGGGAGACCTGGTGGCCTTGGCGGAGCGCTTGGCCGCGGAGGTGCTGCGCCAGCCGCCGGTGCCGGTGACGGTGTCCAAGGCCTCGATCAACGCCCAGTCCCTGGCCTTGGCCCGGGCCATTCAGCACATGGATCACGTGGCGGTGGGTTTCATGGGCCGCTCGGAGAACTCCGGCATCGCTCAGCGCAGCTACTTCAGCGGCGAGGGTCGCGACTGGGTGCAGGAGTAGTAGGCCGGTCCCGTCTGCGGGGCGATCTAAGGCCCCGGCCAGCAATGCTGACGAGCCTGCAGTCCGCCGCTATGCTGGCCGATCCCGAGCCCTCGTAGCTCAGCGGATAGAGCAGCGGCCTCCGGAGCCGTGTGC
>JANPEN010000356.1:0-9839 GCA_031422955.1 Acidimicrobiia bacterium | reverse complement strand
GCCATGAGCAGCTTCTTCAGCCCCACCCCCACCGTGTTCGAGAACCGCTGATCGAGAACCGCTGATCGGGAGCGTCACCGGCGAGGCCGCTGCGGTGTGTCAGGCTCGGTGACGTGGCCGAACGCCCAGGGTTTCTTCGGTCGAGCGCGCTGATCAGCGCCGGGGTGCTGCTCTCGCGCCTGACCGGGCTGGCCCGCACGTTGCTGCTCATCGCCGTGCTCGGCAACAGCGCCCTGGCCGACGTCTACACCTTTGCCAACAACGTCCCCAACCTGTTCTACGAGTTGCTCGCCGGGGGCGTGCTCTCCGCCGTGCTGCTACCCCTTTTCGTGGATCTGGTCCGCCGCGATGACCATGAGGCAACCTCAGCGGTAGTCAGCGTGGCCGTCGGCGCGTTGGCCGCCATCACGGTGGCTGGGGTGGTAGCGGCCCCGGCGTTGGCCTGGGCCATAGCTTCCATTAGCGGGGGCGGGGATCGGACCACCCAGCAAGCCGCCTTTACGGTGCTGCTGCGCTGGTTCATCCCCCAGGTTTTCTTTTACGGGCTGATCACGGTGATGACCGCGCTGCTGCAGGCCCGGCGGCGCTTCGCGGCGGCGGCCTTCGCTCCCGTGCTCAACAACGTGGTGGTAATCGGCACCTACCTGCTGGTAGGCCGTTTGTCTTCGCTGGATCTGGCCCAAGCGTCGTTGCCGGCGGCTTTGGCGGAACCCTGGACGGTGGCCGTGCTGGGCTTGGGTACCAGCGCAGGGGTGGCGATCAGCGCGCTGGCCATGCTGCCGGCGCTGCGTCGGGCCCGGCTCAAACTGCGGTTCCGCTTCGATTGGCGCGATCCTGCTCTGGGACGGTTGCGGGTGGCCGCCCGAGGGGCGTTGGGGTACGTCGTGGTCAGCCAGATCGGCGTGACCATCACCTCGGTGCTGGCCAACACGTTCAAGCGAGAGGGCGAGTTCGCCGCCTACAGCTATTCTGGCCTGTTCTTCTTTGTGGCCTACGGCCTGCTGGTGGTTTCCATAACCACCGCCTTGGGCCCCGAGTTAGCCACCGCCGCCCAGACCGGTGACGACGCCGGCCTGCGTCGTGAGTGGCTGCGCGGCCTGCGTCTCATCGTGTTGCTCATGGCCCCCGCCTCCGCCGCCCTGTGGGTGTTGGCCGGTCCCCTCATGCGGTCATTGCCCTTCACCGCGGAAGGAGCAAGGTTGACCGCGCAGTTGTTTCGGTACTCCACGTTGGGGCTGTTGCCCTTTTCGGTGACCCAACACGTGGTGCGGGCCTTTTACGCCTTGGCAGAAACGGGGCCGCCGTTTCGTCTGGCCGTGGTCCAGTACGGGGTGGTCCTCGGGTTGGGGGTGGTGGCCAGCCCGCTCTTTGGGGTACCGGGTCTGTCTATTGCCTATGTAGTGGCCTATGCAGTGAGCGGCGTGGTCGCCTTCTCATGGTTCGCCCATCGCCTCGGGCGGCTGCACTTCTCCGAGGTCGCCGTACTACCCCGTATGGTCGGGGCGGCGCTGGCCATGGCCGCGGTGGTGGCTGCTTCCCAGGCGCTGCTGGGCTGGGGTGAGCGGTCGGTGTCTGCGCCATGGGCCTGTGTGGTGGGCATCGCAGCAGGGGCCTGCGCCTATCCCGGTTTCCTGTGGGCACTGCGGGCCGATGGCGACCTCCGAGCCCTGCTGGCGGTCGCTCGGCGGCTGGCGCGCTAGCTGCGCCCCTGCGCCCGCCAGTGGCGTGTAACCGGTCCCCGGCTCGCTCACACGGGTTCGGATGGGGTTCGAGCTAGTCGGGCCTAGCTGCGGCCAGGGTCCCGTTCGGCCCAGCGCAGGGCCCGGCCGCGGGGTCCGGTGGTCGCCGCGGCCCTGATAACACGGCAGGAATTCACGCAGGGTGGTCCCATTCGGGGTGGCGGCCGCGGTTCTGCGCGCAACGTGCCACTTTGGTAGGCGCAACGATGAGGCGAAACCACCCTGACCTGCGTTCTCGTATTTCGCCTTCGCACTGCGCGTACACGTTGCGCGCAGAACCGGCCTCCGCTTCCCCCTGGTGGCCACCTACAGTGCTTTCGAGCGCGGCGACGGGTGGGCGATAGTCCCAGGAAGGCGCTGATCAGACCAGACCAGACCAGATCTAGACGCAATGCCGTTCGGTTAGAGTTTCATCAACGTAATTCGGAGCGGCGAAGCGGACGTCACAGCACCGACCCGTCTGCCGGTTCGAGCCCTAACTTCAGGGTATTTGGGCCTAGTCGGGGTCAGCCTGGGGATCGGTTTCGGGGGCGGGTGCTTCTCCGGTGACGTGGCGTTCGAGGAACTCCCGGGTGCGGCTCCAGGCCAGCTCGGCGGCGGCGGCGTCGAAGGCCAGCTCACGGTCGGCTTCGAAAAACCAGTGGGCAGTGCCCGGATAGCGATAGAACTCCGGGGGCCGCCCGACGAGGTGGAGGTGGGCTTCCAACTCGACCACGTCGTCCTCGCTGACGAAGGCGTCGAACTCGGCGAAGTGGCCCTGGAAGGCGCCCCCCGCGTCGGTGAAGTCCACGCTCTGGGTGCCGTAGAAGGCAACGGTGGCGGCCACTTCCAGGGGGGAGCGGGCGGCCAGCCACAAGGCCCAGGAGGCTCCCATGGAGAAGCCGATGACGCCGAGCGGCGCGGCGGGGTCCTCGGTGACGGAGCGCAGGGCCCGCGCGCTGGACAACACCAGGGCGGCGGCCCGGTTGATGTTCAGCTCGGCCAGCTCGGCTTCGGCTTCATCGGGCGTTTCTGGTAGGGCACCGTAGAGCAGGTCCGGAGCGAGGGCTACGAACCCGGCCTCGGCCAACCGATCACAAAGCTGGCGGAAGAACGGGGTAAGGCCCCACCAGGAATGCAACACCAGCACCCCTCGATGGGCGGGCATCCCCGTGGGTTTGACGAGATATCCGGCTCCGGCTGAGTCCGTCATGACGGGAGCCGAAGCTACCCGGCGCGAAGCATCAACCGTCCTGGGCTTGAGTCATAACCCCTCACTGGGGGTGCCGCCGGGATTGCGGGTTGGCGGCGAACCGGGCCCGCTAGGGTCCGGGCCATGGGTGTAAAGCTGGCCAAGAACGCTATTGATCTGGGCATCGTGATTCGCGACAGCGAGGCATCGTTGCGGTTCTACCGCGACACCCTCGGCTTCGAGCACGTTGCCGACATTCCCATGCCTTTGGGTGGCGGGGGCACCATGCATCGGCTCAACTGCGGGGACACGGTGGTCAAACTGGTCCGCTTCGACAACCTCCCGCCCGAGGCCAACCCGCCCGGCGGCCTGGTTGGGGCTTCGGGGTATCGGTACTTCACCATGATCGTGTCCAACCTGGTCGAGATCATGCAGTCATGCCGCGATGCCGGCTACAAAATCGCCGTGTCCGTGCGGGAGGCCCGGCCGGGGGTAACCATCGGCATGGTTGAAGACCCCGACGGGAACTGGGTCGAGTTCGTACAGAACGGCTGAACCGCAGGTTCGCTCGGGGCGGGTCGGGCCAAAACGAGGTTCAGGAGCAGGGTGGGGCTCCTGAACCAGGGGAGAGAGAGGGCGGGGTTCGCGCCCAGCCTTGCGGCTGATCCAACCGTACGTCGGGCTGGCCTGCGTCACTGTAGGCCGATTGTGTTCCTATCGATGCGGGGATCAACCCCCAGATCAGCGATGCCCCACCGGTCCGCCAAGAACCAGCTGGCCCCAGCCCCAGCCGCGGGTGCCGTTTCGAGGGCGACGCCTGGTGGGGACCGGGGTCTCCTTGACAGCAGGGTGGGCTCAACGCCCGTCGAGGGAAATATGCCAGGGTTCGCCGCCCGCCCCCCACGTCCACCCCGGCCCCAGTCGCTGGCGATCACCCAGGTTGTAGAACCCGAAACGATGGGCGTTGACGGAGAGCCAGGCGGTCACCGCCGCGGTGGCGTAGCCATCGCGGTCCCCCAGGTCCAGGGCCACGCCCAGCTGATGGCGTGAGTACCCCGGCCGCTGCGCCTGGTTGGCGCCCTCGAAGGGCCACACCCCGGAGGGCCAGTCGTAGATACAACTGCGATCATCACCAAAGCCGACCTCACCGCAGCGGCGGCCTCGCAAGGCGGCCTGTTCGGCGTAGCTGCGGAACCCGAAGTTCACACACAGGCTGACCCCGTCCGCAGTGGCCGAGTCCAGGAGGGACTGGGCCAGGTCGGCGATGGCTGCGTGCACCAGCCAGCGTCGAGCGCAGGCATCGAGCACCGGAACCAGCGGCGGATCAACGCGGCGGGGCCCGACCAGGCCGAGCATGCGCACCACTAGGCCGCCGGGCGCCGCCCACGGATTCGGTTGGCGAAAGATGTCCTCCCGCCGTCGACCCCATTGCCAGACCCCGGCGGCCGGTCCGCCGGCATTCGAGGAAGCGAAGCTAAACACCTCATCGGCGCCGTCGCCGTCGAGGTCGCCAACCAGCAACGGCCCGGCCCCACTGAACCCGTTCCCCCCGTTCGCCCCGTTCGCCCCGTTCGCCGCGGTCGGAGCGGTTGGGGGTTGGTCCCATGGCTCCCACAGCCAGCCGCCGGCGTCGTTGTTCCACACCCCGGGGGACACGCCTGGCGTGACGATGTCGCTGCGCCCGTCGGCATTGACATCGGCAACTAATGAGTCCGGCCCCGTCCAGGCCGCCACAATCGTGGGCGCGAACCGCCGGTCGGGTTGGCCGTCCAGCTCTACGTAGCCGTTGGGCCCGGTGACCAGCAGATCCTCGCCCCCCACGCCGTCGAACTGACCGACGCGCAGCGTGGACCCTGTGCCGATATCGAACGGTGCCGCCGACAGGGTCACCCCACCCCACCAGAGCACACCTCTGCCGGTGGCGCCGTCGTACCAGATCACATCGGTGGCGCCATCACCGTCGAAGTTGCCGGCGAACGGCGTCAAGCCGTCCTCGGGCCAAAAGGCGTCGGTGCCGAAGCCGCCAGCCGGTCTCGATCGACTGAGCACGTCGCCGTGGGCGCCACCGTGCCACAACACGTCCTGGCGCCCGTCGCCGGTGAGGTCCGCCACCACCGGGGTGCTGTGCGCCGGTGGCATGGCCACCGCCTGGGCTGACCAGCGCCGCGGCCCCGACCGGAACCACAGCTGGGCCGGTTTGGCGGCTTCGGGGTCATACCAGAGCAGCTCGTGGACCCCATCGCCGTCCTGGTCAATGGCGGTGACGGCCCAACCGAACCCAAGGTCGAGCCCGACCCGCTCCGCCCCCCGATCGGCCCGGCCGAACCAAACCTCGCCCTGAGCCGCGCCGGGCCCGGGCGGGCTGGCGCCTGTCGAGGCGGGCGCCGCCGCCGGCGTGGCGCCCGGCGCGCCGCGAACCACATCGTCCCTGCCGTCACCATCCACGTCACCGACGGCGCCACCGCCCGCGCCTGGCCATGTACGGCCAGAGGCGCCACCGCTGAATTGCTCGACGCCACCGCCCAAACCAGCGACAGGCCGCCCGGCCGGACCCATCCCCGTCCCGGCGGTCGTGGCCTGGGCGGGGTGGGCGGGGACGAGCGAGGCAACGAGGAAGCCGACCAAGATGATGACCACACCGTGCCCGAGCCTCGCGGTCGCCGAGCCGGCCCTACCCCGGCCCGGCCGAAGGGTCAGGAAGCGTCCTCGGCGCCGGCCACGTTGACGGCGGACACCACCGCCTGCAGCGAGGCGGTGACGATGGAGGGGTGCACGCCGCAACCCCACCAGCGGGCCGCGGTGTTCCCGGTTTCCAGCTCGATGTAGGCGGCCGCGGAGGCATCCGAGGATGCCTCGATGGCGTGCTCATGGTAGGCAACCAACTTGGCATCGATCCCCAGATCGACCCGCAACGCGGCCACGAAAGCATCAATGGGTCCGTTGCCGACCCCGGTGATCAGGCGCTCTTCGCCCTCGTGGCGCACCGTGGCGGACAGCTCGGTCTTTTCGCTAGCCGCAGTGTCGGTGCTGTAGCGATGGTTGAGCAGCTGCAACGGGGTGGTCGGGTTGAAATAGCGCGCTTCGAAAGCCCGGTAGATCTCATAGGAGGTGATCTCCTCGGAGGTCTCATCGGTGATGCCCTGGATCACGTTGGTGAACTCGATCTGCATGGGGCGAGGTAGGTCCAGATGATATTCGTTGTGCAAGATGTAGCTCACTCCACCCTTACCCGACTGGGAGTTGACCCGAATGACCGCCTCGTAGGAACGCCCGACATGGGCGGGGTCGATGGGCAGGTAGGGCACTTCCCACAACGGGTAGTTGTCGGGCAGGTCGGCCATGCCCTTCTTGATGGCGTCTTGGTGGCTGCCGGAAAAGGCGGTGTAGACCAAGTCTCCGGCGTAGGGGTGGCGGGGGTGCACCGGCAACTGGTTGCAGTATTCGACCAGTTCCTTCTTGTCGTCGATGGCGGTCAGGTCGAGCAGCGGATCCACCCCCTGGCTGAACAGGTTCAAGGCCAAGGTGACAATGTCCACGTTGCCGGTGCGCTCACCGTTGCCGAACAGGGTGCCTTCAACCCTGTCGGCTCCGGCCATCTGGCCCAGCTCGGCGGCCGCCACCGCACAGCCCCGGTCGTTGTGCGGATGCAGCGACAGAATAATGGCATCGCGATGCTTGATGGTACGCCCGAACCACTCCACCTGATCCGCATAGATGTTGGGGGTAGAATGCTCCACAGTAGCGGGCAGGTTGAGGATCAACTTGCGTTCGGGGGTGGGCTCATAGACGTCCATCACCGCCTCGCAGATCTCCACCGCGAAGTCCAGCTCGGTGCCGGTGAAAGATTCGGGGGAGTACTCATAGAAAATCTCGGTGTCAGTGAGCATGGCCGCGTACTTGCGGCACAGCTCGGCGCCCCGCACGGCTATGTCGACAATGCCGGGTTTGTCCAAACGGAACACCACCCGCCGCTGGAGTTCCGAGGTGGAGTTGTAGAGGTGCACGATGGCCTGCCGGCTACCCTCGATGGACTCATAAGTGCGTTCGATGAGCTCGGGGCGGGCCTGGGTCAACACCTGTACGGTCACGTCAGAGGGGATGAGATCATCTTCGATGATGGCCCGCACGAAATCGAAATCGGTCTGGCTGGCGGAGGGGAAACCGACCTCGATCTCCTTGAAACCCATCTTCACCAGCAACTCGAACATGCGGTGTTTACGCTCGAGATTCATGGGGTTGATCAGGGCCTGGTTGCCGTCTCGCAGATCTACCGAGCACCAGATGGGGGCGGCCGCGATGGTCTGGTTGGGCCAGGTCCGCCCGACGAGATCCACGCGGGGGTACGGCCGGTAACGATCGAAGGGCATCTTCGGCGGACGAACCGGGGTGGGCGCCATGTTCAGTGTGCTCCTTGGTGCTGCAGCGACGAGTTGATCCCCAAAACCAGACCGACCTCCCGGCCGGGGCGGCACAGGAGGTCGAGGCGAGCGCCGTATGGGACGCTCGCCTACTCGAGAAGAAGACCGCGGAAAGACGGCTGAATAAACATACGCTGCGAAGCATGCCACCTTCTGCTGATGAGGTCAAGGACCCATTGCCAGAGCCCGATCCCGCCTCCTCCAAGGTCGAGTGGCGGCGTTGGGCGCGCCACCAGCGCCGCTCGCTGGACTGGAACGCCCTCAGCGAGCAGGTCAGGCCCCGGTTGCACGATCTGCTCACCGATCTGCTCACCGATCTGCTCACCGATTTTGCCGGGTCCGGTGCGCTCGCCGAGTCCGGTGAGCCGGTCGGTGTGCCACCAGCGGTGTTGGCCTATCGGGCCATGCCGGGCGAGATCGACCTGGGCCCCCTGATTGCGGCCGATACTCGCCACCGCTGGTACACCACCCGCACCCCCAGCCACGGGCCCCTGAGCGTGCATCGCTGGCACAGCCCGCTGGAACGACATCGCTACGGCTTTGACCAGCCGGTAGCCCGCGCCGAGCGGGTGGATCCGGCCACCATCGGCATAGCCGTGGTCCCCGGGCTGGCCTTCGATCGGCAGGGCAACCGCCTCGGTCACGGCCGGGGTTACTACGACGTTCTCCTGGCGCACCTGGCCCCGTCGGCCACCTTGATCGGCATCGGCGTGGACGCGGTAGTGGTCGAGCGTTTGCCAATCGAATCCCACGACGTGGCTCTCACCCATCTGGTCACGGAGTCCGGCTGGGTGCAGTTCCCCGCCAGCTGAGCGAAGGCCAGCTCAGAGCCGGCGGAGGGACTCGAACACCAGCACGGCCCTGCCGTCTTCCCGGGAGGCCTCCCAGTCCACCTTGGCTTGGATGCGCCACTCCCCGTACTCCTCGGGGTCCACCAGCTGTTGGACGACCTCTCCGGTGTCAGCGTCGAAGTGCCACCACCGGCGCTGGCGGGCCACCGGGTCGGTGCGCAGCTCGTCGAACTCCTTGAAGTAGTCAGCGGCGGCGGCGACCACCCCGGCCGGCAGGCGGGCTTCGTCGCCGGTGGCCAGGGCTTGGATCCAGGCGAAGGAGGCGTTGCGTACCAGCACCGCGAACGCCCGCTTGTTCAGCGTTACGTCGTACTCGCCGGTTTCGTTGGCGGCGGCGGTGGCCAGCTCCGCGGGTGACAAATCGGGGTTGCGCAACCGATCCCACTCATCGAGCAGGGACGAGTCAACCCCCCGTACCGTCTCGCCCAACCATTCGGTGACCTCGTCGAATTCCTCGGTGCGATGCCAGTCTGGCACGTTCTGCACCAGCGTCTTGTAGACATCGGACAGATAGCGCAACAACACCCCCTCGGAGCGTTTGAGCCCGTAGTGGCCGACGTACTCGCGGAACGACATCGCCGTTTCGAACATCTCTCTGGCCACCGCCTTGGGCCGCACGGTCTCCTCCCCGGCCCAGGGGTGACGGGCTCGGAACCGGTTGAAGGCTTCGTACAGCGGTTCCTTGAGTGGCTTGGGCCATTCCAACTCGGCCAGCCGGGTCATCCGCTCCTCGTACTCGACGCCGTTGGATTTGAGGCGGGTCAACTCCAGTTGCTTGATGTGGTCGAGCTGGCGTTGGAGCACCACGGTAGGTTGCTCTAAAACCGATTCCACCACCGAGACCACGTCAACGGGATAGGTGTCGGATTCGTGGTCGAGCTGGTTCAACATCTCCAACACGAAGGGAGACAGGGGTTGGTTGAGGCGGAACTCGGCCTGGAGGTCCAGATTTACCCGGATGGTGCGACCATAGTCATCGGGATGGTCGAGCTTCTCGAGGATGCCGGCGGCCAGCAACGACCGGTAGATGGCGATGGCCCGGCGAATGTGGCGGCGTTGGGCCTTGCGGGGCTCATCGTTGTGCAACAGCAACCGTCGCACCGCCGCGCAGCCGTCTCCCGGGCGGTCCAACAGCTCCAACAACATCCCGTGGCTCACCGTGAAGCTGGATACCAATGGCTCGGGCCGGCCTTCCACCAGGCGGGTCATTGTGCCGCGATCCCAGGCCGCGTAGTTGAACTCTGGAGGCTTCTTTTTCACGATTTTCTTGCGTTTGGCGGGGTCTTGCACCGCTTTGGCTTCCGCCCGCAGATTCTCCACTACATGCTCGGGGGCCTGCACCCACACCGAGCCGGCTACGTCGAACCCCTGCCGGCCGGCCCTCCCCGCGATCTGTTGGAAGTCGCGTACCGAAAGCACCCGCACCCGCTCCCCGTCGTACTTGCACAGCTGGGTGAACAGCACCGTACGGATCGGTACGTTGATGCCGACGCCGAGGGTGTCGGTGCCGCAGATGACCTTGAGCAGGCCCTGCTGGGCCAGTTTCTCCACCAGCAGGCGGTACTTGGGCAACATGCCGGCATGGTGCACGCCAAGGCCGTGATGCACGAACCGGCGCAGATCATTGCCGAAGGGGGAGTCGAAGCGGAACCGGCCGATG
>JANPEN010000355.1:0-3684 GCA_031422955.1 Acidimicrobiia bacterium | reverse complement strand
GGCTGCTGCGGCAGCGTTGCGCTCCTTCACCGATGGTTTGGGCCCGAGGCGCTGGCGGAAGTACTGGTTGATCTGCGCTCGGAGTTGGCCGTCCTCGACAGCGTCAGGCAGTCGATCGAACTGGCTGATCATGTCGGAGTGGCTGATCCAGGTGTCGTCGCGTGTCAGCATGTCGAACGGAGTCAGCAGCACGAAGTCGCGGCCGAGCGCGGGAAGCCAGTAGCGCTTCGTGGCCCAGGTTTCCGTGTCGTAGCTGAACACGGCTCGATTGACGGCGAACTCGCCGCACAGGCGGTCATCGATGCACTGGTGTGCAAATGCGGATGTGTACTCGCAGAGGTAGTCCTTGATGAGGTTCGTCGTGAAGTCGCTGATGTTGTCCTTGCCGACGCCTCCCCGGATTAGGCAGAGTTTCTCGAGATGGCTCGACTCCGTGATGGTCTCCTCGCCGAAGTCGCTCAAGAGCGTGCGAAGCGATCGATGGAGTGACTGGGCGAACTTGCTCCCGAGTCCGCTGCCTCGGTTGCCGAGGACGGTGAAGCCGAGCCAGTTCTGCTTGACCTCCTTGAAGCGGTACAGGGCGTTGATCATTCCGTCATCGAGATCCTGGCCCGACTTTTCTCGCAGGTAGACGAGGTACTGAATGATTGACTCATGGAGCGCCTGATACTCGGGGCGGTCGCTGTTGAAGAGAAGGAACGGGTCGATGAACAGCGGAAGGTCGGACACGACGCTGATGTCGAATGCGCCGTAGCTCTCCAGGTCCGCAGCTGAGACGCCGTATGCACTTGAGAAGTGAAGGTCCATCGAGGTTCTCTCCGAGTCACGCGGTCGATCAGCTCCCATTGTGGCTACCGCCGGGGGCTGGGCCACGCATGCTGCGGCACCGAGGACTCGGCGTGACGTGGGTGGGTGGTGAGACGGCATTGTCGCGCACCTCATGCGACGTGATACGAGCCGCCAGCCCTTGCTGGCAAGTTGGTTGAGGCCGGAGATCAGCGGGCCCTCGAGGGACGACACTGTCCCCGCGACGCCAGTTCCGTCTCCGGACACCCTTTGGCGACTGGCACCTGGCGACTCTCTGAGCTCCCCCGGCGGCTCGCCCGACCCGGTCCCGCCTTCGCAGGGATCTCGGTGCCGCCCGTCACTTGGCGATCCGCCCGCAAACGCCATCCCGAAAGTGCCGGTAGGTGACAGTCGATAACGCGAGCGCCGTAACCCGCCTGCCAGCAGCTCGACCGCATTGCACTTCGGCCCTTACCGGGCGCCCCCGAACGCCGGAAACGCGGCGAGCGGCGGGTAAGCCGGAACTCGGGGATCCACCACCCTCAGTGTTCACCACGACGAAGGATCTGATGGGCGCGAGTCGGCAGTTTCTGGTGGCCATTGACACTTACGCTGACTGGGCGTCCCGAACGCGACGCCGACCGGCACGGGCTCGCTTGTGTAGGGCGTCGGCGCCGAGCACCGCTGGCGCGGTAAGGGCGGCGACGAGGAGGCCTGCGACGGGGGGCGCTGCGTGGTCGAGGAGGGAGGCCACTGGGGCGATGAGCAGGAAGCCAGCAAGGAGCGCCAGTTCGACCGCGGCCGCGCCGAGCAGGAGCCGGTTCCCCGTCCAACCCAACGCCCCCGGCCAGCGGGTGGCGCTGCGACAGGCAAAGGCGTTGGCGGTCTGGCCGATCACGACCGCCGCGAAGGCGGCGCCGGAGGCCGCCAACAGAGCGTGACCGGTCGGGAAGCTCTGGCCCGGTCGCCAGCCCGCAGCCATCAAAGCGACGATGAACGCAGTCATCTCCATGATGGCCTCGGTGGGGCCGAGCACACCGAAGACCCGGCGCAGCAACGCTCCGTCAATGAGGTGACGACCCATCGGCGGGCGGTCCAGGGCGCCGGTGTTGGGCGGTTCTGCGCCCAGCGCCAGTGCGGGCAGCAGGTCGGTGCCGATGTCGAGGCAGAGGATCTGCAGCACGCCGAGGGCAAGGGGGAAACGCCCGCCCGAGAGGGCCCACACCACGAATGGGGTGAGTTCGGCGACGTTGTCGGTGAGGTGGTAGGTCAGGAAGCGGTGGACGTTGGAGAACGTGGCGCGGCCCTGTTCGACGGCAGCCACGATGGTGGCGAAGTCGTCGTCCAAGAGGACCAGATCCGCTGCCTCGCGGGCCACGTCGGTGCCGGAACGGCCCATGGCAATGCCGATGTCCGCTGCCCGGAGAGCGGGCCCGTCGTTGACCCCGTCCCCGGTCATGGCCACGACGTGACCCCTGGCCTGTAGCGCTTTGGCGATGCGGAGCTTGTCCTCGGGCGCCACCCGCGCCAGCACCACGCCTTCCCGATCGATGAGGGCACCGAGCGCCTGCTCGTCGGTCGGCAGGTCCTTGCCTTCGAGGATGAGGCCGTCGTCGTCCCACAGGCCAACCTCGGCGGCGATCGCACGCGCGGTCCCCGGATGGTCCCCGGTCACCATGGCGACCCGGATGCCAGCACGCCGGCACGCAGCGATGGCGTCAGCCGCGCTTGGCCGGGGTGGGTCCTCGAACCCGAGCAAACCCAGGAGCTCGAGGTGGTTCTCGGCCTCGTCGGCATCGGCGTCGATCGCGATCGGCGCGGCCGGTCGGGTGGCAACGGCTAGTACCCGTAGCCCGCGGCTGGCCATTGCCTCCAGCGCCCCGGCCGCGCCGGCGGTTTCGTCGCAGCGTGCCAGCAGCGCGTCGGTCCCACCCTTGACGAACAGCCGGTCGCCGACGACGACGGACATCCGCCGGCGTCGCGGATCGAAAGGGAAACGGCTCAGGACAGGACTGGCGACTTCCTCGGCGGCGACGTCGATGCCGAGCCGGCGGGCCAACGTGTCGATGGCCGCCTCCATGGGATCACCCTGGGCGACCCAACCGCTCTCGCGTTGCACCGCCCGGCCAGTGGAGCATCGAACTGCGGCTCGGGCCATTAGCCGCAGCGACGGGGCGACGACGTCCTCAACGTGGAGGGCGGCGGTGGGGTCATAGCCGGCGCTGGCGATGTGGGCCGTCCCCGCCGGGGTCCACACCTCAACCACCGCCATCTCGTTACGGGTGAGGGTGCCCGTCTTGTCGGTGCAGATGAACGTGGTCGAGCCGAGCGTCTCGACCGCCTCCAAGCGCCGGACCAGGGCGTTACGGCCAGCCATGCGCTGCGCCCCCATCGCCAGGGACAGCGTGACCGTCGGCAACAGACCCTCGGGGACGAGGGCCACGGTGACGCCGATGGCGAACAGGAAACCATCCGAGGCCGGGGAGCCGAGCACCAGCGCCACCCCAAAGAAGGCGAAGCCCACCCCCACGGCGATCAACGCCACTGTTCGCACGACGCGGTCGAGCTCGCGGGCGAGAGGGCTGCGGGGTCGGCGACCGACCTGAGTCAGCTGGGCGATGGCCGCCAATCGCGTGTTCGCCCCGGTGGCCTCGACCACCGCCCTGCCTTCCCCTTCGACCACGAACGTGCCCGCGAAGAGCCCGTCGTGCGGCGCGGCTGGGACGGGCACGCTTTCACCGGTGAGGAGCGACGTGTCCATGAGGAGCGCGTGCGCCTCCGTGACCCGTAGATCCGCCGACACGCGGTCCCCGGCGGTGAGCAGAACGAGGTCGTGAACGACCAATTCCGCGGCATCGATCTCCAGCGCCGCCCCGTCGCGCAGGACCATGGCGCGGC
>JANPEN010000354.1:0-4283 GCA_031422955.1 Acidimicrobiia bacterium | reverse complement strand
CCCGTGACCGCGACGAGGACGAGGACGAGGTCGACGAACTCGACGACTCCGATGACAATCACGGCGCCGCCGTCTCCACCGCGGCTCACGACGATTGCGGCAAGTCCGAGGAGGAAGAAGAAGTAGAGAAAGAGGAGGAGGACGACCAGTCGGCCGGGCAGCGGTCCGGGTCCGACGAGGACAAGAACGAAGACGAACACCGCAATGGCCCTCCCGCCAACGGCAACACGGCCAACAACGGCAAAGGCAACAAGGAGAGCAAGGACTGACGCAACCGGCGACCATGATCTTGGGTCTCCTCGGCGCCGGCCGCATCGGCAGCCGAGGGGCCCAGACCGATAGCGTTGCCCGCATGGAGCTGCCCGTCCGCCCGCCGGTGAAACCAATGCTGGCGAAAGCGGTGGAGCAGTTTCCGGCCGGGGATGTGTCCTTTGAACCCAAATGGGACGGGTTTCGGTGCATCGTGTTCCGCGACGGCGACGAGGTGGTGCTCGGCTCCCGCAACGAGCGGCCCCTCACCCGCTACTTTCCCGAGGTCATCGAACAACTTCGGGCCAGCGTTCCCCCTCAGTGCGTGCTCGACGGCGAGCTCATCGTCATCACCGAGGACCGGCTCGATTTCGATGCATTACAGCAGCGCATCCACCCGGCCGATTCCCGAGTCACCCTGCTGGCCGGGCGCACCCCCGCCGCCTTTGTTGGTTTCGACGTGTTGTGTTTGGGTCAACGAGATCTGCGATCCGAAACCTTCGCCACCCGCCGGGGGGAGCTGGAGCAGCTGCTGACCTCCGCGGGGCCGGGGGTGCATCTGTGCCCCACCACCGAGGAGATGGCGGTGGCCCGGCGCTGGTTCGATCAGTTCGAGGGAGCCGGTCTCGACGGGCTCATCGCCAAGCCGCGCCAAGGCCACTACGAGGAAGACAAGCGGGCCCAGTTCAAGATCAAACATCGCCGCAGCGTTGATTGCGTGGTGGCCGGCTTCCGCTGGCACAAAGACCGTGCCGGGGTGGGCTCGCTCCTGCTCGGTCTCTACGACGACGCGCAGGTGCTGCACCACCTCGGGGTGGCCGCCGGCTTTTCGGTGGCCCGGCGCAAGGAGTTTGCTGAGCTTTTGGTGCCCTTGGCCGAGGGCGGGCGGACGGACCACCCCTGGGCCGAATGGGCCCAAGCCGAAGCCCACGAAGGGGCCCGTCTCCCCGGCGCAGTGAGCCGTTGGAACAACGCCAAGGACCTGTCCTGGGTGCCAGTGCGGCTAGAGCGGGTGGTCGAGGTCGACTACGTCACCATCACCAACGGCCGCTTCCGGGGGGTTACCACCTTCAAGCGCTGGCGAGACGATCGCGATCCCCCCAGTTGCCGTTATGACCAACTGGTCGAGGTCGATCCGCTGGCCGTGTCCGCCGTGCTCGACGCCGGCTGATCACCCAGCGACAACCACAGATGCAAGGTGGCGTAGGAACGCCAGGGTCGCCAACCGTCCGCGGCCAACTGCGCCTGGCGGCGATCTTCCAAGCCGAGCCGGGCCAGGGCGTGGCGGATGGCCAGATCGGTGGGCAGAAACACGTCCCGATAGTCCAAGCAGCGCAGAATCACGTAGTCCGCCGTCCAAGGGCCGATGCCGGGCAGGGAGACCAGCGCCCGATGCACCTGCTCGGGATCCGCACCCGGCCCGATGACCACGTCACCCTCGGCCAAGGCTCGACAGGCACCGATAAGCGCTCCGCCCCTGGCCCGCGGCATGGGTAGCACTTGGGGCTCGAGGCCGGCCAAGGTCCCCGCCGAGGGGAACTGTCGATGCAATGAACCCGAGGGATCCGTCACCTCCAACGGCTCGCCGTAGCGCTCGGCCAGCCGGCCCGCGATGGTCCGAGCCCCGACCACGGAAACCTGTTGGCCGATGATGGCTCGCACCACCAACTCGTGGGCATCCGTCGTGCCCGGCACCCGCACCCCCGGGCGCAGGGCAACCAGCGAAGCCAGGACTGGATCCGCGGCCAGGTGTGCGTCGATGGGCTCGGGCACGGCATCGAGATCGAAGAGCCGTCGGGCCAAGGCCAGCGCCTCATCGTGATCACGCCCATCGGCCACGATGGTCTCCACGCCGACGGCCACGGGCGCCAGCACGAGCGGCGGACCCGCTGGGCTCGAAGGCCCGGTCTGGCGTCCATCCACCGGTTCCAAACCGATGGCGGGCGGCCACGACACGCTCACCAACCCATGGCCGTGGGCGAGCCGTACCGCCCGCCGATAAAGGCGACCGGCAGGGTATTCGGTGGCGCTTTCTACGCCGGGCACTGCCCGCTGGGCGAAGAAGTCGAACAGGCCGGCGCCGTGCCACGGCGCCGGCACGACAAGACGGTAGGAGCGGGACACACCGGCGCCGGGGTCCCTCACTCAGAAGGCCACCGAGACCTTGATGGCCTTGTCGTCACGGGAATGGGCCAACTCGAAGGCCCGGCCCACCTCCTCGATGGGCAGGATGTGGGAGAGCAGGGGGGTCACGTCGATGTCGCCCCTGGCAATCATGTCGAGGGCGACCCGGAAGGACACCAGCCCTGGCTCGAACTGAGCCCCATAGACGGTCTGGGCGGTGAGCCGTTTGCGGAAGAACTTCTGGAAGGAGATGTTGACCGGGTCAGCGGTGTCGGGCAGGCCGAACCACAACAGCTTGGAATCGGGGCTAGCCAGCTCGATGCTCTGAGCCAGGGTGGCCCGAGTACCCACCGCTTCCACCACGTAGTCCGCCCCTTTGCCCCCGGTCAGATCGGCCACCGCGGCCCGCACATCGTCCTGGCCGGCCTGCAGGGTGACGTCGGCCCCGAAGCGGGGGGAAAGGGCCAGCCGGGCCGGGGTCAGGTCGGCCACGATCACCCTGGCCGCGCCGGCCCGTTTGAGTAGATGGCAGAAAAACAGCCCGGCAGAACCTTGGCCCAGAATGACCACGGTCTTGCCCGCCACATCGGTGGGGTAGCGACGCAGGGCGAAGATCACCGTGCCCAATTGCTGAGCCATGAGGATGTGCTCGAGGGCCAGATCGAGGGCCGGGTCGATCTTCACCGCGGTGACCGCGGCCAGGCGTTGGTACTCCGCCATGCAGCGCCCGATGGCCGCGTTGGGCACCGCCAACACCAGGTCGCCCTCAGCGAAACCGTCGGCCCTGGACTGCACCACGTGACCAACCCCCTCATGGCCGGGGTAGCCGGGCGGCCACGGGGGCGGCGGCAGCTCCACGCCGTAGTTCACCCCGTGCAGATCGCTGCCACAGATCGAGGCAAAGCGGCTTCGCACCAACAACTCACCCGCCTGGGGCGGATCGATGGGCGCCTCCTCGAACACCACCCGCCCGATCTCCACCAACCGCCCGGCCCGCATCGTTTCCCCCATAAGCGCAGCACGCTAGCCGGACCGGCGATTTCGCTTTGGCCACCGCGGCTCGGGGGCCACCAGGTTGAGGGCGACGATGGCGGACAATGCAACGCTCGTCTCTTTCGACACAAGCGACCCCTTTTGGTCTGGCGGTCCCTCAGGAACGCCGACTGGCTAGACGAGCGAGACGCGTCACCAGGTTCGGCTGGTCAAGGTAGTGCGCCCAGGCGGCGGCCGCGTCGGTCGGACCGCGCCAGCACCAGTCCTCGACGACGCCGACCTCGGGCCCATCGATGACCAGGGTGGCCAAGGTTCGAAACAGCAGCGCCTCAGCCAATTGTGCCTGCAAGGTGGTGGCCAGCTTGGCCGCCCCCCGCAGACCGGCCACGTCCCATTGGCCGGGGGCGGCGGGGATGTCGGTCAGGGTCCCGTAGCGGGCCAGCACCGCCGCTGCGCTCTTTGCCCCGAAACCAGCCAGGCCGGGGAAACCATCGGCACTATCGCCCACCAAAGCCAAGTAATCCGGGATGGCCACCGGCGGCACCCCCCAACGGGCCACCACCCCCGCTGCGTCGAGGGTGACGTTCTTACGCCGATCAACCAGCACCACCCGCTGGTCGCGCACGCACTGGGCCATGTCCTTGTCGGGCGTGAGGATCTGCACCTGCTCGACGCGGGGATCAGCGTCGGCGATGGCGGCGGCGGCACCGAGGGCGTCGTCGGCTTCGTATTCGACCATGGGCCACACGGTGATACCGAAGGCGGCCAAGGCGTCTTCCAACGGTTCGAACTGGGCCCGCAGCACCGGGTCGATGCCTGCCCCTGTCTTGTAGCCGGGCCACATCTCGTTGCGGAAGGACTCAATGATGTGGTCGGTGGCCACGCCGAGGTGGGTGGCCCCGTCTTCCAGGAGACGC
>JANPEN010000353.1:0-2965 GCA_031422955.1 Acidimicrobiia bacterium | reverse complement strand
CGGTTAACGCAGCGGTGAACGAGTTGTCCGCCGTTTCGGCGGTGACGACACCGGGCGCGTCTAGGGGCACGCCGAATTGGGATAGTGCTTCTATGCCTGCTGCCCAGGCTGCGATGGTTTTGTGGTGGCGGTATGCCTCTTGCACGTAGATGGCGACGGCGGGGTCTGTGGCCAGTGTGGTTGCTGATGCGCCTCCGGCGAGGACCACGACGTCGAGTTCTACGGACTGGCTGGAGATGAGCATTTTCGTGACGGGAACGGGGGTGCCGTCCTCGCCTTTCAGTAGCCCGCCGTGCGGGGCGATGACCTGCGCTCGTGCGTGAGCTGCCATGGCGGCCGCTCCTACGGCGGCGACGCCGGCACCGTCCACGCCGTCAGCGGCGAGTATCCCGATTACTCGCCCGTCGAGCGCTCCGGGCGCGGTGGGGATCTGGGACAGGGCGGGGGATGGCTTCATTGAGGTATCGGGCGTTCCTACCGGTGCGGGCATGCCCAGTGCCACGGCGACGCGTTCAGTTAGGTCCGGGTCGACCTCGGCGAGGTTCTGCAGCATGCGTTCTCGGACGTGGATCACTTCGACCTTGCTGAGTTCGAAGACGAACGCTGCGACGATGTGATCTTTCTCCACGTCGGACATGCTGGCCCAGAACTGTGTTGCCTGGCTGAAGTAGTCCGGCTCGGGTACGGCGCGTTCTCGAATCTTCGGTCCGGCTAGGACCTTGGGAACGTGCACGTAGCCGCCTTGGGCCATGGTGGACAGGACAGGGCAACCTCCGCCCAGAGAGTTCGGTGAGTACCGGGTTCTGCCGGCCAGGATGGCGGATTGGCCGAACCCGTCTTGTTGCATGGAGTTGACGGCACTACGGGATCGGTTGATGGGGAGGGACTCGAAGTTGGGCCCGCCGAGCCGGGTGATCTGGGTGTCGAAGTAGGAGAACCCGCGGGCGTGTAGCAGCGGGTCATCGGTTACGTCGATCCCGGGTACCAGGTGCGAGGTGCAGAACGCCACCTGCTCGGTCTCCGCGAAGTAATCGTTGACATTACGGTTGAGGGTGAGGCGCCCTACGGGCTGGACCGGGCATAGCTCTTCTGGCACGAGCTTGGTGGCGTCGAGGAGGTCGATGCCCGCGAAGCGTTGGTCTTCGTTGTCCTCGAACAGCTGGAAGCCCAGCTCCCATTCGGGATAGACCCCCGCGTCGATCGCGTCGTAGAGGTCGCGGCGTAAGAAGTCCGGATCAACGCCCGCCAGTTTGAGGCTCTCCTCCCACACCAATGAGTGGGTGCCGAGCAGCGGCTTCCAGTGGAATTTCACCAATGTGGTGGCGCCTTCGGCGTTGACCAGCCTGAAGGTGTGGACCCCGAATCCCTCCATCATCCGGTAGGAGCGGGGGATGGACCGGTCAGACATGGACCAGATGACGTGGTTCGTTGACTCCGGTAGCAGCGACACAAAGTCCCAGAAGGTGTCATGGGCGGTGGCGGCCTGTGGGATCTCACGATGGGGTTCGGGTTTGGCGGCGTGGATGAGGTCGGGAAACTTGATGCCGTCCTGGATGAAGAAGACCGGCATGTTGTTACCGACGAGATCGAAGTTACCGGCGGTGGTGTAAAACTTCGTGGCGAACCCGCGGACTTCTCGCGCGGTTTCCGCTGCTCCCCGGGAACCGAGCACCGTAGAAAAACGGACGAATACCGGTGTTTGTTCGGCTGGGTCGGACAGGAACGCGGCTGCGGTGACCGAGCTCATGGATTGATAGGGCTTGAACACGCCATGAGCACCGACGCCACGGGCATGCACCACTCGCTCCGGGATGCGTTCGTGGTCGAAATGCATGAGCTTGTCTCGGAGCTGGAAGTCCTCTAACAGGGTCGGGCCCCGTGCTCCGACCGTGAGAGAGTTGTCGGTGTCCTCAACCCGGACGCCGTAGGAGGTGGTGAGGCGGTCCCCCGACTGGACATAGGGCGCCATGAAGGCGCTGTCGCGCACAGGATGCAGCCCCTCGCTCCTGGCCAGCACGTCGGGGTAGCCAGGCGTCGGCTTCACCATTGAGTCAACGGCGTGGTCGTTGGACCCGTTCCCGTCGCTGGCAGGCGGCTTGCCGTCCCCAGCGGACGCTTTAGGCGGCGCCTGCTCCCCACGGTCATTCCTTTTAGCAGCTGGTTTCTTGGCCATTTCGTTCCTCAGAGTTCGATAATCGTGTGCGGGTGGGAGGAGGCGGGACCTACCGTTTGGGTTTACGGGCCCCGACCTTCGCGCCGCCGGCTCTCGCCGGCTCCGCTGCGGTGGTGAGTGCTGCGAGATCCCCTGGCGTCACCGCCTGGCGCAACGCCGGCCAAAGCACAGCCTCCTCGACCGTCACGTGCTGCTGGACGACCACCTGCAATGCCCAAAGATCCTCAACCAAAGTCGGCCCGTCGGCGTCTGGCTGTTGAACCCGTTCAAGGAGGTCTTTGATCTCTGCGTGTTCTTCCACGGCCCCACCGGCCAACACCTCCCCGCCGCCGACTGCGGCGGCTAGCGCCGGGTACACGAACTGCTCTTCGAGCTCGGAATGCTCGGTGAGCTGCCTGACGATCTGCTGCACGGCGGAACGTCGCAGCTCCCCCCTCGTCGTCCAGGCTTGAGCGAACAGGGACTCAACGTGACGGTGGTCCTGCTGCAACTGATCGAGGATATCCCCCGTTCCCGAGGTCGAGGTATCGGGGGGAAGCCGGCTCGCGGTACGCATGGAATACTCCGTGAGGAAGGGGGTCCCGGACGCTACCGGGGTCGCCTGCGGGTACCCAGGCGACCCTCCACTCAAACGGCTGGACGAGGATCCCTATCCGATTACCCTGTCCACGAGCGGCGACCAGCTCGGGGCGGCTGGCTAGACGCCGAAGGTCACGCGGCTCGGCGCCACCGCCGAGGATCGCCGGTGGCGCCGAAGTACAAGATTCAGGCGGCTAGTCGACGGCCTTTCGG
>JANPEN010000352.1:0-5734 GCA_031422955.1 Acidimicrobiia bacterium | reverse complement strand
TAGGCGAGGTTTCCACGCCCGAGACGGTACCGGTTGACGGCCACCAGCCTTGATGAGGGTCAAGCTCGGAGCGCCTCCGGCCGGTCCGCAGACCACCCTCGAGAGCGAACAGGGAGACGAAGGCAATCCCGCTGAGCGGCTAGGTGAACGCGATGGCCATGAGGGCCACGATGCCGGGGCCAGCCACCTCTCAGTCAGCCGGGAAAGCCGGTTCGGGCGGCGGCGTTGGGGATCATGTCAGGACGCGGCGGCCACGGGGCAGCGGGCCTGCACCCGGCGCTGGGAGGCAACGGCGTCCTCCGGGTACCAACCCGGCAGGTCGACCTCGAGGCGCAGGATCTCAATAGTGCGGGCCCTGGCCGGACCGAGGCGGGCGACTCGGGCGGCGATCTCCGCGCAGAGCAACGCCGCTTGACCCGATATCCACCCCCACTGTCGACCACAGACGGTGGTTTCGCTGAGCGTAGCGTCGATTCGACGTCGATTCGACGCTACGGTCCCTCGACATACCAGGGGGCATGGCCGGGGTGGGTGGGTGCGGGCCCTGGCGCCACTACCTTGGGCGAGGTGTGTGGCCGGTTCGTCTCGTCCTCGCCGCCCAGCGAGCTGGCCCGCTATTTTGGAGCCGAGGTCGCCTCGGGGGTCGAGCTGGCCTCCAACTTCAACGTCGCCCCCTCCAGTGAGGTGTACGTCGTGTACGACGACGGCGCCGCCCGCCGCCTGGACACCTTTCGCTGGGGCCTGGTGCCCGCCTGGGCCAAGGACCCCTCAATCGGCTCCAAGATGATCAACGCCCGCGCCGAGACGGTGGCCACCAAGAACGCTTTTCGCCAGTCGTTTCTCCGACGTCGTTGCGTCATCCCCGCCGACGGGTTCTACGAATGGACCAAGGTGCCAGGCCACAAACGTAAACAGCCGTGGTACATCACCCGCCCCGATGGCGAGCCCTACGCTTTCGCCGGGCTCTGGGAGCGTTGGCGACGACCAGGGGAGGCCAACCACGCCTCGCTGGTGACCTGCAGCATCATCACGGGGACGGCTAACAGCAAGATGGCGCAGTTGCACAATCGCATGCCGATCCTGCTTGCCCCCAGCGACTGGTCAAGATGGCTGGACCCGACTCAGCAGGACCCCGACCTGCTGGGCCAGCTCCTGGTGCCGGCACCGGCGCAGCTGGTCAGCTTCCATCCGGTGTCCACCGCGGTGAACACCGCCAGCAACCAGGGTCCCCAACTGATCGAAGAGATCGACGACATCGACCCCGACGGTCGAGGCCAGCCGTTCGGCCCGTTCAGGGGCGACGATTCGGTTGCGTAGCCCGCTGCGGCTGTTCTCCCGCACCCAACGCGAACGGTCCGAGCATCGCTGGCCCGACGACGCCGGCCGACCGGCGCCCTGGAGTCCGCTGCGCCGCCGCGTGGACAACATGGCCCTGCGTTGGCACGCCCGGTTGGACTCACCCTTCGCGGATCGCAGCCTGCCCCCGATCCTGGCCGGGCTGATCTTCGTCGGTCTTGCGGCCATGGCCCTGGCCAGAGTTCGCAGCCTGGAACCCAGCGAATCCCTGGCCCGCTTCACCCAAGCCACCTGGCAGCTGCATCAGGCCGACCCCAGCGCCATCACCCTCCTGCCGGTCGGGGTGGAGGCACCCCAGCCGCTCTCCCATCTCGACGGTTCGCTCGTGCTGTACCCGCTGGGCTGGCTGGTGGGGTTCCTGCCCATCCGCGAAGCGCTGGTCACCTTGCAATCCGCGGCGTTGGCGTTCGCGGTGCTGCCCCTGTGGCGGCTGTCTCGGCGGGTGGCCAACCTGCGGGTCGGGGCGACTACCGCGGTGATTGTGGCCTACGCCTTGTTCCCTCCGGTTCACCTGATGAACACCGACGGGTTCAACCCACTGGTGTTGGCCCTGCCGTTGCTGCTCGGTGTCATCCACCGGGCCCTGTCCGGCAGCATCATCCGCCTGGGACTAGGGGCGTTGTTGGTACTGGTCTGTTCCACCCAGTTGGCGTTGGTCCTGGTCGGGTTGGGGGCCATGTTGAGCCTCACCGTTCGCCGCCGCTCCGGCATCGGCCTGGGCCTGCTGGGGGTAATTGGAATGGTGGGCGAACACAGCGTGGCCTGGCTCGGGGCGGGGGACCGCGCCTTCGTGGACGGGGTGTCTTTCCCGGCCGGAACCCGGTCGGCGGCGGGGATCCTGATCGACGCCATCGTCCATCCGCTGGCCTCGCTCGGCCATCTGGGCCAGCAACGGGTCCTGGTCACGGTGGTGGCCCTGCTGTTGCCGGTGGCCTTTCTGCCCCTTTTTTCCCTCCGCCACCTCGCCCCGGTGATCCCCCTGCAACTGGTCTACCTGCTCGGGTCCCTACCCCACGACCAGCTCCTGGGCGCCCAAGCCGCCGCCACCACCGCCTTCGTGTTCGCCGCCGCCGCCCTGGCGCTGGGACGCCTGGGCCGAAGCGGAAGCGATCGCGTGTCGGTGCCGCCCCGGCTGAGCGGCACCTTGGTGGGGGTGGCCGCGCTGTTCTTCGTGCTCGACGCCGCCTCGTCGCCCTACCAGCACCCGTGGAACTGGGGCGGACGCGATGCAGTTGACGCGGTGCGCCTGCAGTGGACGGAGGAGGTACTCGCCGGCGCCGAGAACCCGATGACGGTGGCCGCTACCAGCGATATGAGCCCCATCCTGGCGGGGGGAGGGGTGGTGACCTGTGCCTTGCCGGCCAGCCGCCATCCCTGTCCTGTCCCGCCCGTTCTTTATTTGGTTGATCTCCGCCTCGACCCCTTTACCGCCAGCCGCCCCGACCTGGTGGTGGTGCAGAGCCAAGCCGATGGGCGGCTTGCCATGCTGCGCCCGCGCTCAGCGGTGGGTGCCGCGCCAGCGCAGGCTCAACCTGGGACGGGCACGGCGCAGCGAACGGTCCGATGACCACGGCGCCAACGGTGCCATCAACTTGCCGGCCAGGCCCACGAGCGGCACGTCGTAGTTGATCCGCCAGCCCCGAAAAGCGATCCAGGCCGCTTCCAGGTCCTCCACCACGGGGACATTGGCTTCACGCAGCTGGGACACCACCTCGTCGAACTCGGTTCTGGTGATGGTGAGGGGGTCCCCTGGGCGAGGGTCGGCGTCGTAGGCGATGCCGACCAGATCGCTGACCTGGCGCAGGGCCAGCGACCCAGCTCGAATGCACAACCCGCCCGAGGGACGAAAGGCCAAATCGACCACGGACATGCGCAACGCGGCCGTGTCGAGCACCGCCCCGGCCGCGGTGATCCAGCTGCGATCGGGATGGGGAGAACGCAAGAAGATCAGCGGAACCAGGGAGGTGTGCGTCTCCTGCAGTTGCACAAACCAGCGCTCCCATTCAGCCAGATAGGCGTCGATGTCCGCCAGGTAGCCCGCCGCTTGGGCCCTGCGCAGCAAGGCGGTGGGGGTGGGCGGGGTGGCGGCCCGGATCTCCAACTGGGTGACCATCTGCTCGCGGGCGGAGAAGGTGGCGTAGATGGTGGGCACGTAGGAGATCAGCAACGCCACCACGATCGGTCCGGCGGTCGCCTCGGCGAAGGACAATGACGCAGCCAACGTGCCGCTGGGTGGTTCGAACCCGAGGGTCCACAGGTTCGAACCCGACTGCCGCAGTGCCAGAAGCCAGTCGCTCGTCGACCCGCCCGAACGAGCGGTCAGGGCGCCACTGTGCCTGCCCGCCACCAACACCAACGGGGTGAACGCCAACCACAGCAACACGAGCCACACGACCGGCATGGATACCAGCAGCACCGGGGCGTACATGGCCATGACCCGGTCCCGGTGGCGGTAGGAACGCCGGCTGCGGGCTAGGCCGGCGAAGACCAACCACAACAGTCCAACCAGCAGTCGAGACAGCGGCGCCAGGCTGGCTCGGGGCAACACGAAGGTGCGCACCACCGAGTCGATCACCACCAACACCCCACCGAGGCCGACCACGACGAGGAGCGCCTCGACCCAGCCGCTCACCTCGCCTCGGCCCGGCCCCGCCTGAGCTGGGGTTGGGGCTGGAGCTGGAGCTGGAGCTGGGGCAGGGTCCACCGAGCTCGGGAGCGCAGACGCAGGGGCAGGGGCCGCTTCGCGTCAGTCCGTCGCATGCTCGTGGCCCTGGTGACGCAGTTGGGTCCGTAAGCGATCGGCGATTTCGTCGAGCTCGGCCGGCGCGACGAAGGCGGCTGCGTTGGCGAAATCGAGGCCGCCCATGTCGTTGATGGGAATCACATGGAGGTGGGCATGGGCCACCTCGAACCCAGCCATGATCAGCCCGATACGCTTCGGTTGGAACACGGCACGCTGGGCGGTGGCCAGGATTTGGGCGACGCCCATAAGGTGGGTATTGACGGCGGGGTCGAGATCAACCCAGTGATCAACCTCGGCGCGGGGTACGACCAGCGTGTGACCAGCCCGGATGGGGTTGATGGAGAGGAAGGCCACGCACCGCTCGTCCCGCCAAACGAATCGGCCGGGCAGCTCGCCGTTGATGATGCGGGTGAACACCGTCGCCATGGGCGCAACCTAGCCAGGCGCTCAGGCCTCCGCAGCCCAGCGCCGCGGTGAGCTGGCCGGGCGCAGGGGTACCGGCCGGGCCAGAGCGCTCTCGGCGCGGTCGACGTCGCATCGTTGGCGGATCATCAGCACCTCTGAGGTGCGCACCGAGAAGACCCGCCTGCTCCAGGAGTCGACCATCTGCCGTGCCTCGTCGTTGCGAAAGAACGTGGTCATCTGGCCTTCCTGCTGGTAGGCGTGGGCATCGTCTACCTCTTGCACACTGCGATCCTTGAGGGTGACCTCGTAGCTCGGCATTGATCCTGCGCCTCCCGGGCTGGTGGGTGTGCGTGGTGGCAGGAACACGGTACGACGCCAGCCCTGTGAGCTACCAGAGGGGTAACCCTGTGACTTTCCGGTGGATCATCGAGTTATCCACAACCGGCGGCTGTGTCAACATGCACGGGTGCTGTCCTTCGTGTGTCCCCGTTGCCACCTCGAAGCGTCCGACCACTTCTACGGCCCGTGCGGGCCTTGTCGGCAGGTGCTGCGGGCCGAGCAGGGCCACACGCCCGCCGGCAGCGTCACCGAGGCGGTCTACGAGCCGAAGATGAACGTCACCCCCAACGCGGTAGCCAGCAAGGACTGACCCGACGAACCGGCTCAGGAGGCGAACCGGCTCAGGAGGCGAACTCGTTGAGGCGGGGGCTCAGCATGGGGCCCAGTCCAGACCAGGCTTGCTGTTCCAACACTGCTAGAAGCTCCTCGACGCTGACTTCGGGTTGGGCCAGCCAGTGGGCTAAGGATTCCTCCAGCAACCCCAACAGCCCGGCCATGGCCACCCGCAAGGCTGCCGTGTCGGCCAGGGTGGCGGCGAAGCGGCCAACCCGTTCCCTCCGGGCGGCTTGCACGATGGGATGACGGGTGGCGGCCACATGACCAAGGATGTGCCACGCGCCAGGGTTGGTCTGGGCGAAGGCCACGTGGTGCAGCACCATGGCCCGAAGCCGCAGGACGACGGGCTGATCGGCACGCAGGGCCACCAACACGGCGCTGTCGAGGTCGGCAACAGCGTGTTGGTACACCGCCGCCAGCAACGAGGCCTTGTCGCCAAAATAGTTGTAGACCAGCGCACGGGACACGCCAGCCTCGGCGGCGATCTCCTCGAAGGTGACGGTGGCCGGGTCGTGGGCGACGAAGACCTGATAGGCAGCCGCCAGGATCTCCTCC
>JANPEN010000351.1:0-14533 GCA_031422955.1 Acidimicrobiia bacterium | reverse complement strand
ACGTCGCGGATACAGAACGACTCATGAACAGGTGCCGCCCACACCCAGCCGGTACAAGTTCGTCTGCTCCAACGCCAGGTTCCACACGTAACGGGCATCCGCGCAGTGCCGCACCAACCTGTCGACCTGCCCGTGGTCGGTTCTAGGCGGTAACGGTGAGACACCCCAACCATCCTAGCCGATGTGGTCTGCATATACTGGGAGCCCTAGAGCAGAAGACCAATGCCGCAACGGCCGCCATATGGTCTACAAACTCCACCCTCACCCGATCTTCGTCACCAAGTACCAGAAAAAGGTGATGACGGACCGGGTCGCCGACGAACTCCGCTCCGCCTTCGAGGAAGTCTGCGGTCCCCACGACGTCACCCTCGACGCCTTCGAAACCAACCACGACCACGCCCACCTCCTCGTGTCCTACCCCCCGAAAGTCGCGCTGTCCACACCGGCCATGACCCTGAAAGCTGCCTCCTCGATACGAGTCCTAGCCCGACACCCGCCCGAAGTTCGCAACGCCCTGTGCGGGGACCATTTCTGGTCCCCGTCCTACTGTGTCCTTTCCTGCGGCGGCGCCCCCCAGGCCAGACCCAAGAGCAAGGCCTGACCCCTCCCTCACCGAAGGGGTGTGCGCCTCAAAGTTGATCAACGACAGCTCCTACCCAGACCTTCCGGCGGCCACACCCAACGTCGCGGCCATACCCAACCTCGCCGACCAGGGTGTCACGGCGGCACCGGACCCGGCGCTGAGGTACGGTCCCCCGTTCATGGACCCTGAACTGGCTGCCTGGCTGGCCACCACCAACGAAACCGCCCTCGAACCCGACTTGGCTATCTGCGATCCCCACCACCACCTGTGGGAGCACCCCAAGGAGCGGTTCCTGGTCGAGGAGCTCAAGACGGAAACCGGCGCCGGCCACAACGTGGTGGAGACGGTGTACGTGGACTGCATGTCCGGCTATTTCACCGAAGGACCCCCCGAGCTGTTCCCGGTAGGCGAGGTCGCCTTCGCCGCGGACCAGGCCGCCCAGTCCCGCGCCAGCGCCGGCGCCCGGATCTCCGCCATCGTGGGCTGCGCCGATCTGCGCCTCGGCGACGGGGTCAAAGCGGTCTTGGAGGCTCAGATCGAAGCGGGCGGAGGGCTCTTTAGCGGCATCCGCCACGCCACCGCTTGGGATCCCTCCCCCAAGGTCCACAACTCCCACATGCATCCCGAGCAGGGTGAGATGGCCAGCCCCGCCTTCCGCAGGGGTTTCGAGGTGCTCACCGGCGAGCTGGGCCTGACCTTCGACGCCTGGCTCTACCATCCCCAGTTGCCCGAGCTGATCGATCTGGCCCGGGCCTACCCCGAGGCAACCATCGTGTTGGACCACCTCGGCGGACCGGTAGGGGTAGGCCCTTATGCCGGTCAACGGGAGGACATTCTGGCCTGGTGGCGCCCGATCATGGCCGAGGTGGCCGCCTGCCCCAACGTTGTGTTGAAGGTGGGCGGCATCGGCATGTCCTTGTACGGGCTGGCCTGGCACAAGCAGCCCCAAGCCCCCAGCTCCGATGAGTTGGTGGTGGCTTGGGGCGAGGAGATGCGTTTCTGCATCGACGCCTTCGGGCCCAGCCGGGCCATGTTCGAGTCCAATTTCCCCGTTGATCGCCGGGGCTGCTCCTACGTGGTGTTATGGAACGCCTTCAAGAAGACGGCGGCCGGCGGCGGCTATAGCGCAACGGAGAAAGCCGAGCTGTTCCGGGGGGCGGCCAAACGGGCCTACCGAATCGACTGAACCCATCCACCGCCGCTGGCTGGGGACACCGGGGGGTTTAAGGGTCCGAAGCGGTGGTAACGCTGCCCCGTAGGTCGCGAAACAGGGCAGCACCGCGCAGCACAGAGCAGCACCGCGCAGCACAGAAAGGCCGGACTCGACATGGTGACCCTCATGGTCGGGTTGGCCGCGCTCACCCTGGCCGCTATGTTCGTGGCGTTTTCCCGCCGAGGCACCGTGCCCGGAGACGCGCTGGATACCGAGCGCCAGGAACGATGGTTCGTGGCCCACGCTCCTGGCCGTTTGCAAGGCGCGCTGCGCCATCTTGATCGGCGGGTGGCCGGCGGGGCCGGCACCGCCGTTGCCTTTGGGGTGGTCTTCGCCGCCGCCCTGGTGGTGGGCGTACTGCTCGACGCCATCGACCGAAACCGCACCGCCGCCCGGGTCGACCGGTCCGCCGCCCGGTGGGGGGCAGACCACGCCACCGACACGTCGACACGCGTGCTGGAGGCCATCACCCAGCTCGGCTCCACCCGCTGGTTGTTGACCATCATGGCGGTGGTAGCCATCGTGGTCGCTATCCGCCAACGCAACCTGGCCGTCGCCGGCTACCTGGCCTTGCTTGGCTTGGGCATCAGCACCCTCAACAGCGGGCTGAAGGTTCTGGTGGACCGCGACCGCCCCCAGGTGTCCCTGCTCACCTCCTTCAGCGGCTCTTCGTTTCCCTCCGGGCATTCCGCCGCGGCCGCTGCCTGCTGGGCCGGTCTGGCCCTGGTTCTGGCCAAGGACTGGCGGCGAGCCTCGCGCCGGCTGGCCGCCGGTGGCGCCATCTTGGTAGCGGGAGCGGTGGCGGCCAGCCGGGTCCTGCTCGGAGTCCATTGGCTGACCGACGTGGTCGCGGGGGTGGTGGTCGGTTGGAGTTGGTTCGTCCTAGTCACCCTGATGTTCGGCGGGCGTCTGCTCCGATTCGGCGAACCGGCCGAGCGGGTCGAGCGACGCAGCCGCTGGCGACGTTTCGGCGACGGTGCCAGCACAACCACCCTGCAGTAAGTGTTTCGCGCACCCCCCTCACGAACCGGGTCGCTTCTGGGGTTCCCGTTCCCTGTTCCCGTTCCCTGTTCCCGACCTGAGGTGTCATGGCCAAGCTGTTGATCGGTCCGTTGTTGCGCTACGTCGCGGAGACCAGCGCCACCGTGTGGGTAGAGACGGACGCGCCCTGCCAGGTGCGGGTGCTCGGGACCACCACACCCACCTTCATGGTGGCCGGCCATCACTACGCCCTGGTCATCTTGGAGGGCCTGGCCCCCGCCACCGTGGTCGCCTACCAGGTCCACCTGGACGACGCCTTGGTGTGGCCGCTACCCGATTCTCCGCTGCCCCCCAGCGTCATCCGCACCTTGGGCGTACCGGGCGAGTTGCGGGTCATCTTCGGATCCTGCCGGGCCGCTGCGCCCCACCGTGAGCCCTACACCCTCGAAAACGCCAGGGATCCTGAAGCCAGGGGGGTCGACGCCCTGCGGGCTCACGGACTGCGTATGGCCGCCCAGCCGCTCGAGGAATGGCCGCATCTGCTGGTGCTCTTGGGCGACCAGGTCTACGCCGACGACGCATCCCCCGAGGTACGCAGGCGCCTGGCCGGGCGAAGTGATCCCGAGGGCCTTCCCCCCAACAGCGTGGCCAACTTCGAGGAGTACACCTGGCTCTACCGCGAGTCCTGGACCAGCGATGTCGAACGATGGCTGTTCTCGGTGGTGCCCAGCGCCATGATCTTCGACGACCACGACATGATCGACGACTGGAACATCTCCGATCGCTGGGTGCAAAACACCCGTAGGGAATCGTGGTGGGCCGAACACATCATCGGCGGGCTGATGTCCTATTGGATCTACCAACATTTGGGCAACCTATCCCCGCAAGAGCTGCGGGCTGAGGGGATGCTGGAGGAAGCCATCGCCGCCGGGGACGCCGAGACAATGCTGCGCCGCTGGGCCGGCGAGTCCGAGGCCTTCACCCCCTTGCCCGGCGGCTACCGCTTCAGCTTCTTCCGCGAGCTGGGTGACACCCGCCTGGTGGTGATCGATAGCCGCAACGGCCGGGTCCTGAAGCCTGGGTCCCGGGCCATGGTCGATGATGAGGAGTGGGCCTGGGTGGTTGAGCAATGCCGGGCCCCGGCCAGAGATCTGCTCATCGCCACCTCCTTGCCGGTGTTGGTGCCGGGCGGTCTGCACGATCTGCAAATGTGGAGCGAACGGATCTGCGACGGCGTGTGGGGACGCTGGGCGGCGCGGCTCGGGGAACGTCTCCGCCAGGCGCTCGACTTGGAGGACTGGGCTGCCTTCGCCAAGTCCTTCGCCGCCATGATCGAGTTGCTCGGCGCCTTGGGATCGGGCCAACACGGCCCGGCTCCCCGCACCATCTCACTGTTGTCCGGCGATATACATTTTAGTTACCGGGCCCTACTCCAGTTCCCGCCGGAGCTGGAGGTGCAGAGCCGAATCAATCAACTGGTCAGCTCCCCCATCCGCAACGCCTTGGCCGGCCGGGACCGCCACGTGTTGGCGCTCGCCTCCAGTGGCATCGGGCGTCGCGTCGGGCATCTGTTACGCCGCAGTGTCAGGGTCCCCCCCGGGGAGGTGAGCTGGGAACTCGAAGAAGGACCATTCTTCGCCAACGAGATGTCACAGCTGACCCTGGGCGACGAGGGAGTCGAGTACCGCGTCGAACAAGCCAGCCCCGACGAAAACGGTTCCGCCGTGCTCACCACTATCGCCCAGATCATGCTCTGATCTGAGTAGTGGCGGTAGCCGAGGACTGAGGCGTCGGGACCGGGGAGTCAAGACCGGGAGCCGACCCGAACCCCGAGCACCCCCGGACGTATCGAGAAGATGAGCTCCGCGCTCGCCGGCCGGTCCTCGCCGTCGAGTTCGTAGGGGCGGGGTTGATTGGTTCGCACGGTGATATCGGTGCCTTGGAAGCGAGCGACCAGGTCGGGCCGCTGGCTTCGCCCCCGCAACAGCCGCCAGACCACCGACACCCACTGAGACAGCGTTCGGGCCGACAGCACGGCCACGTCGAGCAAACCGTCATCAGGGTGCGCATCGGGAAACACGGCCAAGCCGCCCGTGACCGAGGAGCAGTTCCCCACGAGCACCATAGCGGTGCGCCCGGCCCAAACCTCGACCTCGTTCACCAGAACACGGGTACGCACCAACCCTGCTGGCAGATGCCGGGCGGCGGAAACCACGTAGGCAATGTTGCCGAAACGGCGCTTGGCCTTGGCATTGGCGTCACGAATCATGAGCGCATCGAAACCGGATCCAGCCATGACGGCGAAGTACTCGCCGTTCACAACGCCCAAATCGAGGCGGCGGCTGCCCGGGCTCAAGGCCACCGCCAGCGCCTCCAAACCCGCGGGAAGGTCCAGATTCCCGGCCAATAGATTGCCCGTACCTAGCGGGATGATTCCGAGGTCGGTGGCGGCGCCGTCGAGCGGCTCGAGGCAGGCCCGAACCGTGCCGTCACCACCGCAGGCCAGCAGCAGGCTCGCCCCCGAGGCGACGGCGTCACCGGCCATGGTCCCCCCCGGATCATCCTCGGTGGTCTCCCGAACATCGATCACCCCGGCTTGTTCCAGCGCCTCGCGAAGGTCCTGAGCCGAGGCCGACCCGCTGGCCGGGTTGACCACGGCCACCACCGCAAGGGTTATTGGACTAGTTATTGGTCTCTCCGTCTTCCTCGGTGCCTTCATCCACCTGTTGTTGTACCTCGTTGCCGGCGTCCCTGGCGACGCTCTCGACAGTCTCCACCTCTTCGTTGAGACCGGAACCGTCGCCGTCCTCGTCGCTGCAACCCACCATCAGCAAGGCGGCCGCAGCCACCGCAGCCGCACCGAAACTGCTTCGAGTCCGCATGAACACCTCTCTCCGCATGAACACCTCTCGTCGTCGATTCGCGCGCTGGCGAACGATGCGTGCATACCGCGCCGCACATCGATCCAAACCTGGGCACGGCCCTCATCCAGAGCGAGCGACGGGTGTCGCGCCCGGGGTTTGATTGCTCCGCCGCCAAGGGAAAACAGCTCTGGAGCGCCCGGTCTCCCGAGCGTCCTTGCCCACGGAGGCGCCATGTCAGCGTTGCAATCTCTCACCCACAGCCGGTCACGGGGCCCCGCTCGTGGCAGTGGCAATAACAGAGGCGGTGGAAGTGGCAGTGGCGGGAGTTCGCCGGCTGGACCCCAGGTAGCCCGTCAGGCTCAAGATCTCGGGCGTCGCTTTCAGGTCCTGGGCCGCGCCGGTTGGGTGGCCAAGGGACTGGTGTATGTCCTCATCGGAGTGGTCTCGCTCAACATCGCCTTGGACCGGGACGCCTCCGACGAGGAGGCCAGCGGGGCCGGGGCCATTGCCACCCTGGCCGAGCGCTCCTACGGCAAGCTCTTGGTTGCGGTGCTCGGCGTGGGTCTGGTGCTGTACATGATCTGGCGGGTGTTCACCGCGTTCCTCCCTGGCGACTGGACCGGCAAAGCCCTGCTCGAACGGATCGGCTACTTCGTCAGCGCCCTGATCTACGCCTCCCTGGCGCTGACCATTGCGCAGATCCTGCGGTCCGGGGCGGGCGCCAGCGACAAGGGCAGCGAAGATCGCAAGGTGAGCAGCGGCATCAACTCGCTCATGGATCAAAGTTACGGGCGTGGTTTGGTTGGTCTGGTCGGGGTGGTGGTGGCCGTCATCGCCATTGCCTTCGCCCACAAGGCCTACAGCCGCGGCTTCGAGGACGATCTCAACATGCCCGCCGACCAGCGCGAGCATAAGCTCATCGTGCGCCTGGGCCAGTTCGGTTGGGGGGCCAGGGCAGCCTCGATGGCGCTCATCGCGGTGTTCCTGCTGCGGGCCGCCTACGCCCATCGCTCCGACCAGGTGGGTGGGATCGACGCCTCGCTCCGCGAGTTCACCCGATTCAGCTGGGGCCAGTTGGCGGTGGGCACCATCGCGGTGGGGTTCATCGCCTACGGCGCCTTCTGCGTCGTGTCCGCCCGTCACCAGCGTTTGGAAGGTCCCACCAATGCGGGTTGAGCACAAGGAAACACGACCTTCAGCCACCAGATCCATGCCCCACTCAAGGGCGGCCGAGCCCGCGGCCGCCTTGACCAGCGCGGCGGGCTCACCAAGGCCAGCGCGGCGCGGCCACCACGAGCGCTTCTGGGACACGCTGCGACCGACCTTGGTCCCCCTGCTGGCCGGCTACCTGGCCTTGAGCGCGTTCTGGTGCAGCCTTGGTTTTCTGCTGCGCAGTGACGCAGCTCGTCCGGTCCGGGACTTCGATCAACGGGTAGCCCAGGCCATGGTCGCTCGTCGCACACCCACCTGGGACTCGGTGGCCTTTTACGTCGCCTACGCGGCCGACACGTTCGTGAAAATCGGGGCCACTGCCTTATTGGCGGTGGTGTTTTGGTGGGCGTGGCGGCGCTGGCAGGAGCCGTTGCTGTTGGCCCTCAGCCTGATCCTGGAGGCGGCGGTATTCCTGACCGTCACCAAGATCGTGCAGCGCCCCCGCCCCGACGTGGTCCGCCTGGAGGAATCCCCCATCGACAGCTCCTTTCCGTCGGGCCACACGGCCGCCGCCGCCGTGTACGCGGCGCTGGCCATCATCCTCTTCCGCCATTGCCAGCGCCGGTCCTGGCGCATCGTGGCCGTAGTGGCCAGCCTGGTGGTGCCCACCATGGTGGCCACCGCCCGGGTCTATGCCGGCATGCACGCAGTGAGCGACGTGGTCGGAGGGATCCTGCTGGGCTTCGCCTGCCTGGCCGCGGTCACCTTCATCCTGCGCTACCACCCGTTCGAGGGCAGAAAGCCACAACAGGCGGCGGTCACCAACTGAGCGAGCGGCCCGAACAGGTCGGCTGACCGGCCACCCCAGACGGTTTGCCTCTGTCCGCGGCCGCCGCACCGCCCTCACCACCTGAGGCGCGACGCCGCCATCGGCGCAGGCCCCTGGGCCACCGAGGGCCCGCTTATTTTTATACACAGTTCGCCACACGGATCTTTCCCAAGGCGTTCGGCGACCAGCTCGGAAAATCCCCAGCCAAGGCTATCAAGGCGGATCAGCATCTCTTTAGATTTCTGCAGAGTGTCCACCGAACTTCCCCCGATCGGGGATGGAGATTACCAATACGGGGGTTTAAACCAACAACAAATGTCCTTACCGTCACGTTCTGTTGGGGTTGCACGGTTCAGCTTCCAGAACAGTCTCGGAAGGACGCAGCATGACAACACGGCGGTCTGTCCTCTTCACGGTCCCCGCCCTAGCGGCGTTGTTGGTCGGGGGGTGCTTGATCTTTTTGGCTCGGCCGGCTGGTCCCGCCCAGGCAATCCCGGGCTTCCCCGCCACCCGAGACGCACGGCAGTGGCCCTTCGCCTGGAACTCCATTTGGAACCTACCCCTCGGCGACGAGGCCCATCTCGTACCGGCCGGTATCCCCGCCGCCACCGCTTGGGGAATGACGGTGGATGAGGATGTGCTCGTCCTGGAACCGACCGCCCCTCGCCGCAACGTGGTGTACAACGACGCCGGCTGGGACTTCGGGCGTACCCGCTGCGGATCGGCCCAAGCCTCCAACGTCATCCTCAGCGATATCCCCATTCCCGACAGTTTCTCCACCAACGGCTATCTGGGTAACACCCCCAACATGGCCGCCGCGCTGCTGTCCGCCGACGGCGACACCTTGGTGCAGACCCAGCCGTTCCATCGTTGCGGGGCCGGCGGGCTGGCCACCAGCCAGTACGTGTTCGCCCAGGACAGCCTGCGCAACGGCACCGGCATCGCCGGCGCCCACGGGGGCAGCGCCATGTCCAGCCTGGGCGGCACCGTCCGCCTCGGTGAGCTGGTTCCCGGCGGCACCATCCGCCATGCCCTCAAGGTCAACATCAACTGTGCGGTGCTGTGCTCCTACGCCAGCAACGAAGCGGACGGCAAACCCGGCTACCGCTGGCCGGCCCTAGCTGCGGACAGCTCCGCATCCACCCGCTATCAGGGCAGTAACCCTTCGGTGCAAATGGGCTCGTTGCTGGCGTTGCCCCCCAGTTTCAACGAGGCCGCCCTGCGCACCGAGCCGGCCCGCATCATGGCCAGGGCCATGCGTGACTACGGCGCCTACGTGGTCGACGATACCGGTTGGGATGTGTACGCCCTGACCACTGAGTGGAGCCCGCAGGGCCGGGTGATCGACGAGTTCGTCCGGGAGTGGGGCTTCCCCCTCGAGGCGGGCCCCCTCTCCGGTTGCACCCAGACCACCGACGAGTGCGGCTGGTCCAAAGACATGGCCACCCTCTTCGCCGGCCTCAAGGTGGTGGAAGACAACAGCACAACCAACATTGGTGGTGCCGGTATCCGTCGCCAGCCCTGCGCCCCCGCCTACGCCGATGGCACCGGCGGCGCCCCCTCCTCCTGCAGCCCGGCCGATTCCCACCTGCCCCCCGCCAGCGCACCGACCACCGCCGCAGGCCCAACCACCACAGCCGCCCCGCCGACCACCGTGGCCCCGCCGACCACCGCGCCCCCGACCACCACCGCCCCAACCACCGCCAGCCCGCCGCCCTCCATCTCGGCGACGCCTCCTCCGCCCACCGCCCAGGTCCTGAACGGGGAGGTGCTGCGGGTATCCAGCCGAACCCGACGAAGCCCTTCGGAGGCCCTGCAGGGAGCCAACTGGCTCGAGTCCCGGCGCATGTACATCTTCGTGGCTCCGGCCAGCCCGGCCGGTGCCAGCTCCGTGCAGCAGGTCCTGTTCTGGGTCGACGATCCCCACCGCCTGGGCAATCCGCGTCGCACCGAGGTGTCCGCCCCCTGGGACCTGGCCGGTGGCTCCACCCGAACGGCTTTGGCCTACCGAGCGCCGAGCAAGGGCACCCACGTGATCACGGCCGAGGTTCGCCGCACCAACGGCACAGTGGTGGTCTTGCATGCAACCTTCACGGTGCGCTGAGCGCCCGCCGGGCCCGATCGGCTGCTGCGGCCTTCGTACCCGCCGAGACTCGCACTCTCCACGCTAGTCATGACCCTGAAAACCATCTCATCAATACGGGTCCAAGCCCAGCGCTGGCCCGAAGCTCGCAAGGCCCTGTGGGATGACCAGTTCCCGTCTCCGCCCTACTGCGCGGTTTCCTGCGGCGGCGGTGGCACGAGCGGAACGGGCGTCGTTGAACCTCAACGCGGAGGAGGCGGCGTCGCCAGCGCCCAAGGGTGCGCCCGCCGCCGCCCATCAGCAAGACTTCGCCGAGTCCCTGCAGCAAGGATCAGGTCATCTCATGAACACCACCAAAGCCGTGCCCGACACCTTGTCGGTGGCCTTGCTCGACGACTACCAACAGGTGGCGTCGGGTTACCTGGCGAGCCTCCGTCCCGACTCCCGTATCAGCTACCAGGTGTTCACCGACCATCTTGACGATGTCGAGGCGTTGGTGGCCCGCTTGCTGCCCTTCAGCGCGGTGGTGGCCATGCGGGAACGCACCGCCTTCCCCGCCGAGGTGCTGCGCCGGCTGCCCCACCTGGCCCTGCTGATCACCACCGGTATGGGTAACGCAGCCATCGACGTGGCCGCCTGCGCCCAGTTGGGCATCACCTTGTGCGGCACCAGCGGCTCGGTCGAAAGCACCGCCGAGCTCACCTGGGCGCTCATCTTGGGGGCGGCCCGCCACCTGCCCACCGAGGTGGCCAACGTGCGGGGCGGCGGCTGGATGACCACCGTCGGCACCGACCTGCACGGCGCCACCCTGGGTCTGTTGGGTCTGGGCCGCATCGGGGCCATGGTCGCCGCGGTAGGCCAGGCCTTCGGTATGGAGCTCATCGCTTGGAGCCAGAACCTCACCGCGGCTCGCGCCGCCGAGGTAGGGGCAACCCTGGTCGACAAGGACGAGCTGTTCGCCAGGGCCGACTTTCTGAGCATCCACCTGGTGCTGTCGGATCGCACCCGGGCCCTGGTCGGTGCGGCCGAGCTGGCCCGTATGAAGCCCAGCGCCTGGCTGATCAACACCAGCCGAGGTCCTATCTGCGACGAGGAAGCACTGGCCGCCGCCTGCCACGCCGGCACCATTGCGGGGGCCGCCCTCGACGCCTACGGGGTTGAACCCCTACCCGCCGACCACCGGTTCCGCACCCTGGACAACGTGGTGGCCACCCCCCACATCGGCTACGTCTCCCACAACGTGTACACCACCTTCTACCGCCACATCGCCGAGGACCTCAGCGCCTACCTCGACGGCCACCCGGTGCGCATCATCACGCCAAGCTGACACCGACCGACCCTCACCTTGCCCTGACCTTGCCCTGCCCCAGACGGCGTAGCGTCGATTCGACGTCGATTCGGCGCTACGGGTCCGGCTCCCGACCCCTGATAGCGCCGGTTTCCCGGCACCTTCGCGGACCGACGTGTTCGCCCGGGCGACGCCCGGCTGTCAGGCTGGATGGCGATGGAGACCGCCACCCTCGTCGCTGCTGGTTGGACCACCGGGATCAACGCCTATTTGACGGTGCTGATGTTGGGCCTGGCCGGTCGTTTCGGTTGGGCGGAAACCCCCGCCGAGTTGCAGCAATCCTGGGTGCTGGCGCTGGCCGCGGTGCTGTTCGCCATCGAGTTCGTGATCGACAAGGTGCCCTTGCTCGACAGCGCCTGGGATGCGGTCCACACCGTGGTGCGCCCCAGCGTGGCCGCCATCGTGGGCGCCCTCAGCGCCTCGGCCAGCATCGGAGGGTCCCTGGGCAAGCCCCAGGCGGCGCTGCTGGCCGGCGGGCTCGCCCTGGCCGCCCACCTGTCCAAGGCCTCAACCCGGCTGGCCATCAACGTGTCGCCCGAACCGTTCACCAACATCGCCGCCAGCTTGGCGGAGGACGGCCTTGTCGCCGCCTTGGTCAGCCTGGCCCTGATCCGACCCCGCCTGGCCGCCTTCCTCGCCGCCGTTGCCGCCGCCGTTTCGCTACTGATCGGCTTTGCCCTGTTCTCCGTGGCCCGTCGGGGCTACCGCCGGGTCCGGCGGCTCCTCGCCCGCTGGGCCGGCCGTACAGGGGGCACGCCCGGACCCGTCGTCCGCGGCCGTGCCCCACCGGGGGCGGGTTCCCTACACTGACGGGCCAACACCCGCTCACTGCTACCAGGGGAACCTTATGACGACGGTGCTACCGGAACCCGATGCCCAGAACCTGTGGCGGCTGGAAACCCCCGGCCAGCCCGGCTGGGCCCGCTCGGCCCGGCCCGAAGCGGCCGACAAGTTCTTTATGGTCTCCGCTGACGGCCATGTGCAGGAGCCCTCGGACCTGTGGGCCACCCGCATGGCCCCCGAGTACCGCCACCGCCTCCCCGGGGTCAGCACCAACGCCCGAGGTGATCAGTTCCAAAAGACCGAGGGGTTCCGGGCCACCAAGATGCAGAACGTGACCCTGGAAGGCCACGAGCTGTTGCGCAACCGTTCCGGTCGTACCCCCGAGGCCCGCATCGCCGATTTGGCCTTGGACGGGGTAGACGCCGAGGTCCTCTTTCCCAATAAGGGCCTCACCATCTGGGCCACCGCCGACGCCGCCTTCAGCCAGGCCATGTGCCGGGTCTACAACGAGTGGGCGTGGGAAACCTTCGGGGCGTTCAATGACCAACTGGCGCCCATGGCCTGTGTGGCCACCGCCGATCTCGAAGGCGCCATCGCGGAGATCCAACGGTGCGCGGCGTTGGGCTTTCGGGGCATCTGCCTGCCTTGCAAGCCGGTGTTCGGGCCACCCAACTACGAAGACCTCAACTACAACCTGCGCGAGTTCGAGCCGCTGTGGGACTGCATTGAAGAGGTCGAGTTGCCCATCACCTTCCACGTATCCACCGGCCGGGACCCCCGCACCGCCCGTAGCCAGGGTGGCGCCATCATCAACTACACGGTGCATTCGTTGGCCCCGACCATGGAACCGCTCGTCAACATCTGCGCCTCGGGGGTGGCGGAACGGCATCCGAAGTTGCGCTTCGGTTCCATTGAGGCCGGCATCGGCTGGGTGGCCTGGGCGCTTGAGGCCATGGATGAGGCTTACCGCAAGCACCACATGTGGGTGAAGCCCAAGCTGGACGGGCTGCCCAGCGAGTACTTCCGCCGCCAGGGCTTCGCCAGCTTCCAAGAAGACCGTCCCGGCCTGGACCTGGCCAGGGAACACAACCTGGTCGGCAACTTCTTGTGGGCCAACGACTTCCCCCACCACGAAGGGTCCTGGCCCTACTCCGCCCAGGCCATCGAACGCACCATGGGCCAACTCAACGACGCCGAGCGGGCCGCCATCTTGGGCCTGAACTGCGCCCGGCTGTTCGACTTTCCCATCCCGGCGCGCTATCTCGACCACGACGACGCCGCCATGTGTGCCATGAACCAATCCAACCGGGCAGGCCAATCCAACGGGGCAGGAACTTCATGAGCGCCAGCAGCGAGCGGACCCTACGGGGCAAAGCGGCCGTCGTCGGCCTAGCCGAGACCGAGTACTACAAATGGGGTCGCTCTCCCGATCCCGAGTTCAAGCTGGCCATCAAGGCGGTCCTGGCCGCCTGCGCGGATGCCGGCATCGACCCCGCCGACGTGGACGGGTTCTCTTCCTACAGCAACGACCGCAGCGAAGCCTCCCGGTTGTCCGCCGCCCTGGGCTGCAAGCAGCTGAGCTTCGCCTCCATGCAATGGGGCGGCGGCGGCGGCGGCGGGTCGGGGGCGGTAGCGAACGCGGCGGCAGCCATCGCCACCGGTCAAGCCGAATGTGTGGTTGTCTTCCGGGCCCTGGCCCAAGGCCAGTTCGGTCGCTTCGGGCAGGGTTCACGCAGCCGCATCGTGTCCGGGGCCGCCGCCCATACCTTGCCCTTTGGGTTGTTGTCCGCCGCCCATCAGTTCGCCATGAAGGTCAACCGTTTCATGCACGACCACAACGTTTCCCAAGAAGCGTTGCGGGCCATCTCGTTGGCTTCCTACGCCCACGCCCAGCAAAACCCTCGTGCGGTGATGCACGGTCGCCCTCTCGACGAGGCCGGCTACGACGCCTCCCGCTGGATCGTGGAACCGTTCCATCTCTACGACTGCTGCCTCGAGAACGACGGCGCCGCCGCCATGGTGCTGGTCTCCGCAGAGCGAGCCGCCGATTTCCCCCATCCACCCTGTTACGTGTTGGCCGCGGTATCCGGTTCGCAGCACCGCGCCGGCGCACCCGTGCACAATACCCCCGAGTATGCTTCCTCCAGTTTCACTACCGTGGCCCCCCGGCTCTACCACATGGCCGGGCTCGGCCCAGCCGACGTGGACGTGCTGCAGAGCTACGAGAACTTCACCGGCGGGGTGTTGATGAGCATTATCGAGCACGGCTTCTGCATGGCTGAGGAAGCCAACGAGTTCTTCACGGTGGAGAACCTCACTGCCCCCGCCGGTCGCCTTCCCCTCAACACCAGCGGTGGAAACCTGGCCGAGTGCTACATGCACGGTCTGGGCCTCAACCTCGAGGCGGTCCGCCAGATCCGGGGCGCTTCGACTGCGCAGGTCCCGGGCGCCGACGTTGCCATGGTCTGCTCAGGACCCATGGTGACCCCGGTCAGTTCCTCCATCTTTGGCAGCCAGGCAACCCTGTGAGCGAACCCATGAGTAACCGCGTGACCATGACCCCCTACCTTCGGGCCGGCCTGGCCAAACCAGCCCCCGACCGGGACGGCATCGACGCCCCCTTTTGGGAGGGCTTGCGCCAAGAGAAACTGCTGTTGCAGCGCTGCAACGGCTGCGATCGTTGGCAGTGGGGCCCCG
>JANPEN010000350.1:0-4517 GCA_031422955.1 Acidimicrobiia bacterium | reverse complement strand
TGAGCGATGGGCTTGAAATCGGCTGATCCATCGCCGTTCTTGACGAAAAAGCCCTGATCGTATTCGAGATAGTTCGGGGTGCCGATGACGGCATGGTTCAGTCGGTCCGCCCAGTAGTACTCCAGCATCTTGCGGGCACGTTGTTTGAAGTTGGTGGCCGCCACCACCTCGAGGTAGGCCTGCAGCGGCAGACGCACCTTCAGCGCTTCCCCCTCCGGCGGTTGCGCCACCACGGAAAAGACCCTGAATGATTCGCTTTCAACCACGCTGGGCAGCACGATCTTGGATCGCCAGCCGGTTCCGTATTCCGGGATCACACGCCGGATCGCATCATCGCGTCGTCGATAACACCCGGCGCCCTCCAGGATCGGGGTGATGTCCTCGAGCACGGTCTCGATGCCCAGGCTGTCCGCAACCAGGCGGGACAGCTCTAACGTGTCCTCCGCCGAATCGGTTTCGGGCATGAACAGGCCGAGCACACGATCCGCCCCAAAGGCCCGTACGGCCAGGGCGCCACACACCGACGAGTCGATGCCGCCGGAGAGGCCCAGCACGGCACCCTTGCGTTTCATGGTACCGCGAACGGAACTGCGCATCGTCGTTACGATGCGCTCGACCTCCGCCGCGGTATCCAGCGAAAGCCGCGGGTGCAACTCAGCCATCGAGAGATCCCGTCACGTAGCGAACGATGCGCACGATCGAGTCCAGGTTGTCCGGCAGGATGTCGGCGTCGGGGATCTCGATGGCAAAGGTGTCCTCGATCCAGGCCACCACCTCGAGCACGCCCGTCGAATCGATCACCCCGGCGTCGGTCAGGGACTCGGTGGCGTTCAGCAGGTGCTCGACAAAAAAGTTGTCGGCCAGGAACTCACGCAGCCGGCTTTCGATCAACTCGGGTGCGGCGGACGAATCAGTGATGCTCATTGGGCTTTCTCCATCAGGCTCTTTTTGCGGATTTTTCCAGTATCGGTTTTTGGCAACTCGTCCATAATGACGACCTCGGCCGGCACCATGTAGTTCTCTAACCGGGTCTGGCAGTATCGGCGGATATCTGCCTCATTCAGCGTGGAGCCTTCCCGGAGGGCCACGTAGGCCCGAATCGACTCCCCCAGAACCGGATGGGCGACACCGATCACCGCCGCCTCGCACACCTCCTCCAACCCGAAGATCACGTTCTCGACCTCGACCGGGCTGACCTTCTCGCCACGTGACTTGATGATGTCGTCGCTCCGGCCGAGGAAGTAGAAGTAACCCTCCTCGTCGGTCCGGAACCAGTCCTGGGCGCAGAGCACCCGGTCACCCGGAAAGCGCCCGGGCACGATCATGGTGTCGGTCTGGGAAGGTTTGTTCCAGTAGCCCACCATCACGTGCGGGCCCCGTACGTGCAAGATGCCCGCCTCCCCCGCGGGGACCGCTTCACCCTCGGGTGAAAGCAGGAACACCTCGGTGCCGGGAATGGCCTGGCCGACCGAGGCCGGCCGGTGGGCGAGCTGCTCCGGTTCGAGATACAGAACCCGCTTGCACTCCGTCAGGCCGTACATCTTGTAGATGAGCGCCTCAGGGAAGAGTGCGGTCAGACGGGGAATGAGCTCGGGCGAGAGGGCCGCGGCGGTGTTGGTTACCCGGCGAACGGAGGGAAACGTCGAGTCCGATCCCGACAACAAGGTGGCGAACACTGTCGGCACCCCGGGAAAGACGGTGACCTGCTCATCGCGGATGCGGCGGCGGATCACCTCGGGAAAGCCGAAGCCGGCCTCGAGGATCAGCGTGGCACCGAGGCGGACGGTCATCAGCAGTTGGTACAACCCGTAGTCGAAGGCCAACGGCAGCAGGTTGATGATGCGCTCATCGTCTCCCAGGCGGAGGTATTCGATGAGGCTGGACGTCGTGAAGGTCATGCTCTGGTGCGTCATCACCACCCCCTTCGGCTCCCCCGTGGAACCCGAGGTGTAGATGAAGGCGGCGAGGTCGGTGGCGATGCAGCCGTGCCCGGCCGGCTTGGGGTCGGTGCTCAACAGCAACTCGTCGAGTGACACCGTTTCTTCGACCGGCCCGCCATGACAGATAATGGGCAACCGGCCGAGCACCGGACGGAACACGCGGGCCAGCTTGGCCTCCGTGACCATGACCCGGGCCCCGCAGTCGCTGAGCAGGTAGGTGAGCTTGTCCGGCTTGGTTTGGGCATTGACTGGCACCACCACGCCACCGGCCAGCCAGGTGGCGAAGATGGCAACGCAGCAGGGCCAGTTGTTGTCCGCGAACACCACGACGCGGTCGCCCCGCTGGACCCCGTGGTCTTGCAAGCCGCGGGCCAATCGCAATGCCGAGTCGAGCAACTGCTCGTAGGTGTAGCGCTCGGCGCCTTGGACGACGAGCGCTTCCTTGGTCGGGTAGCGCCCGGCGGACTCGATCAGGCTGTCGCTCATGGTGCGGTGATGATGTGAGGCCATCAGAGCGCCCCCAACTCGCCGTCGATCACCGTTCGGGTCGACGTCGCTGGCCGCTGCGCCGGTGGTTGCGCCACGAACTGCTCGTGGAGCAACTGGGTGGACAGAATTCCCACCAGTGACATTTCGTCCCCTTCGCTGAGACCTCGATCAAGGTTGTTGATGCATTTCTTGTGGAGTCGTTGCACGGCGGTCACATCGAACAGCCCGGTCGCCCGAAGCCGGTCAGGGGCGAGCAAGTCGCTCACCCAGGCGGGGGCCTGGGGACCGAAGAAGGAACGGTGGATGGGCGCCCGGAACGGCCGCTTAGGCCTCGTCGCCACCTCCGGCGGCAGGATTTTGGCCACCGCCTGACGCAGGAGGTACTTCTCCTTCACGCCGGCGAGGCGAATGCCGTCGGGCACCGAAGCGGCGAACTCGCCGACCCGGTGGTCCAGGAATGGGAAGCGACCCTCCACGGAGTTGCCCATCAGCATCCGGTCGCCCTGGCTGTGCAGCAGATAGCCGCTGAGGAAGGTGGCGATCTCGACGTATTGGGCTCGGCCCAGTCCGCTCGACTTGTCGAGGTGGGCCGGCAGCCGCCGCAAGAGCCTGGCGATGGGAGCGTTCTCGCCCACTGCACTGGCCCGGGTGTCCTCACTGAGGAAGCGCAGCCCTCGACTGGTCGTGCCAAATCGCGTTCGGTGGCTGTAGAGGACATCATCCACATCGGTGAGACCGGCGGCGAAGAACTGCCGGGTGAACTCGGGGGCACGGCTCAGATCCTGGACGAGCCACGGATAGAGCCGGTCCAGTAGCGCCGGGCGCCAGGCGGAGGACGGATTCTTGGCCCAGAAGCGGCGGACCTGGGACTCGGTGAAGGTGGTGTAGCCGGCCAGCACCTCGTCGGCTCCCTCGCCGGTGAGCACCACCCGGAACCCGGCATCGCGGGCCACCCGGGACAACTTGAGCAGCGGTGCCGGCGCGGTGCGCAGGATCGGCTTTTCCCCCAGACGGATGACCTCGGGAAAGAGCTCAGCGATTTCAGCCCCGTCGACCACGGTCTGGGTCAACTCCACCCCCAGCGCGTCCGCCACCTGTCGCTGATGCTCGCTCTCATCGAAATGAGCGTCGGCGAAACCGATGCCGAAGCATTGCAGGCGGCCGGTTGCGGCCTGGCGAGCCATCGCCGCGATGGTGGAGGAGTCCAGTCCACCGCTGAGGTAGGCGGCCACGGACACGTCCGCCCGCAGACGCAAGCAGGTGGCGTCCTGGAGGAGGGCGTGTAGTTCCTCGGCCAGCTCCTCGACGCTCTCCCGGCGCTGCAACTCACGGGGGACAAAGGCGAGATCCCACCACTGGGTGGTCCGCTCACCTGCTTCGTTTATGCGCATCCAATGGCCGGGCGGCAACTCGCTGATCCCCACAAAGGCGGAACGGTCAGGCAGGATCGACCACAGCGTGAAGGTCTCGACCAGGCCACGTGGATCTAGCTCACGCCGGGCGGCGGGGTGACGCAGCAGCGCCTTCGCCTCGGACCCGAAGACCAGCGCGGAGCCGTAGCGGGCCAGGAACAGTGGCCGCACCCCGTAGCGGTCGCGGGCCAGGAACAGCTCCCGGGCGACTCTGTCCCAGATCGCGATGGCGAAGGGACCGTTGAACCGTTGGAGGCAGGCCACACCCCATTCCTGGTAGGCGTGGACGATCACTTCGGTGTCGCAATGCGTGGAGAACCGATGGCCCAGCGCTTGGAGTTCGGCGCGGAGCTCGGGATGGTTGTAGATCTCCCCGTTCTGCACGACCCAGTAACGGCCGTCCGGCGTGCCGATCGGTTGATCTCCGCCGGCGAGGTCGAAGATGGCCAGACGGGTGTTGACCAGGCCGACGTGGCGGTCCAGGAGCAAGCCGACACCATCGGGGCCGCGGTGGTCGAGCTCGCCAGCCATGGCCAGTAGCACGGTCCGATCCGGCGCCCCGGACAGGTCGAACACCCCAGCAATTCCGCACACGGTTGAGTCCTTACGTTGAGCGCTGTCACAAGCACTATCGGTGCTGGTCGGGTCCTCCCTAATAGGAAACCAGTCGTAGTGA
>JANPEN010000349.1:0-9534 GCA_031422955.1 Acidimicrobiia bacterium | reverse complement strand
GGTGCTGGCCGACCTGGCCGCCCGCCAGCCCGAAGCTTTGGTGGTCCGTCTCGAGCGCCGCCCCGGCCAAAAGGAGGAGCGCTGGGCCCATCTGTTCTGCGGCCCTGATCTCGAGGTGGCCGGCCGCTTCGCCGAAGGTGCCCTGCCGGTGGGCAGCCCCTCCGCCAGTTCAGGCTCAGGGGCCCGCAACGATCTGCAGGCCCGGGTCGAGGTGCTCGAGGCCCAACTCCAACAGTTGCAGAGCCAGTTTGGGGTGCTGTGTGCCCAACTCGGGGTCGACGTCGAGCTGGGAGTCGATTCCCTCCAGGCGGCCGAGCAGGGCTAATGGTGAGCGGTTGAGCGCTGGGCCCGCCAGCGTGGAGGCCAACAGAGGAAGTTCATGAGCAGGAAACAACGCTGCAACGAAGAAGCGGCCGGCTCACACTAGAAACGGGGTGTGCACTGGGATGATTACGGTAAACCCGGCTCGTGGGATGAGCTGATCGTCGAGGGACGCCCTCGGGATGCCTGCCACGGCGTGGCCAGTTACCTGGCCACCCTCGGGCTGGGGGAGCTGCGCCGCCGCCAAGCCGCCGCCGAGGCAGCCATCAGCGCGATGGGCGTCACCTTTACCGTGTACGAGGATAACGCCAACATTGACCGGGCCTGGCCCTTTGATGTCATACCGCGGGTGATCTCGGCCCAGGACTGGGCGGGGATTGCTAAAGGTCTAACCCAACGGCTGCTGGCCATCAACCTCTTCATCGACGATTTGTACGGCTCGCAACGGGTGGTGCGCGCCGGCGTCTTGCCGGCCGAGGTGCTAGCCGAGTCGGTCAACTTCCGGCCCCAGTGTGTCGGTGTGCGACCGCCCCAGGGCACCTGGGCCCACATCTGTGGCAGCGACCTGATCCGTGGTGCGGACGGAACCATGTATGTGTTGGAGGACAACCTGCGAGTGCCCTCCGGTGTGTCCTATCTGTTGGAGAATCGGCAGATCTCTAAACGAGTGTTCGCGGACCTCTTTCGCGATCTCGACATTCATCCGGTGGACGCCTATCCAACCCGCCTGTATGCCATGCTGGCGGAGCTGTCTCCCCGGCCTGGAGACGTTCCGACGATCGTCGTGCTCACCCCGGGAGTTTTCAACTCGGCCTACTTCGAGCACAGCTCACTGGCCCAGCAGATGGGCGCGTCGCTGGTGGAGGGCAGCGACCTGATGGTCGGTGAAGACGACTGCGTCTACATGTTGACCATCGATGGGCCCCAGCGGGTCGACGTGATCTACCGCCGTGTGGATGACCTCTTCCTTGACCCAGAGGTGTTCCGGGCCGACTCCACCCTCGGAGTTGAGGGTCTGATGCGGGCGTGGCGGGCGGGCAACGTGGGGTTGGCCAATGCCCCCGGTGCCGGCGTGGCCGATGACAAGGTGATCTACAGCTTCGTGCCGGCGCTGATCCGTTACTACCTCGGTGAAGATCCGCTGATTCCCAACGTCGCCACCTTCCTGTGTCACGACCCGGTGCAACGCGGCCACGTCCTGGCCAACATCGGGGATCTGGTGGTGAAACCGGCCAACGAGTCCGGTGGTTACGGCATCCTGATCGGCCCACAGGCCACCGAACAACAAAAGGACGACTGGCGACGCCGCATTCAGGCCGATCCCCGCAACTGGGTGGCCCAACCGGTGGTGCAGCTGTCCACCGCCCCGACCCTGTGCGCGGCCGGCGTGGCGGCCCGCCACGTGGATCTGCGGCCCTTCATTCTGTCGGGGCCGAAGCCCTACGTCACCGAGGGTGGTCTATCGAGGGTGGCCCTGCGGGAAGGCTCGCTGGTGGTCAACAGTTCCCAAGGCGGTGGCAGTAAGGACACCTGGATCCTGGACCCCACGGTGGGCCCCCTCGAGCGCACCTCGCGGGGCGCCTACGCTGGGCCCAGTCGGTGACAACGGTGAGTGAAGGACGGTGAGTGCCCCCATGCTGCTGTCGACGGTGGCCGAGCGGGTGTATTGGATCGGCCGTTACGTGGAACGCGCGGAGGCCACTGCCCGTTTGGTGAAGGTGCACACCGAGCTGTTTCTCGACCTCCCCCGGGCGGCTGGGTTGCAGTGGCGACCCTTGCTCGAGGTCACCGGATCCGGATCCAGCTTCGACCGATATCGCGCCGACCGGCCGCCCGGTCTTGCTGCGGGGGAGGCCGCGGGCGGCGCCGCGGGGGACGCGGTGGAGAGCGAGGAGGAGGTCGTGCACTTCCTGCTGGCCGAACGGGCGAGCCCCGTCTCGGTGCTGATGTCGATCGACTCGGCCCGTACCAACATGCGGGCCAACCGTCCGGTGCTACCGCGGATGGCCTGGGAAGTGCTCAATCGGCTTTCCCATTGGAGCCTGGCCAGTGCCGACGCGGCGGTTCATCGGCGTACCCGGCTCGGCTGGTGCGCTCACGTGATCGAGGAGTTGCAGTTGTTGTCGGGGATCCTGGGATCAACGATGAACCACGACGAGGCGTACGCCTTCTTCGAGATGGGCCGCCAGCTCGAACGCGCCGACATGACCACCAGGGTGCTCGACGTACAGGCGGCCACCCTGCTCGACCGCGCCGGTCCGGACCGCGCCAGTCCGGACGGCGCCAGCCTGGACCAGGGCAGCTCCGACCACGACGCCAGCCTGGACAACCCCTACGACGATGTGACCTGGATGGGTGTGCTGTGCTCGGTAAGTGCGGATCACACCTACCGCCAGAAGTTCGGCGGTGGGGTCGCTGCGGTGACTGCGCTTCGCTTCTTGCTACGTGATGCGCAGTTCCCTCGGTCGGTGGAGCACTGCCTCACCCAGGTGGCGCGGGCCTTGCTGGAGCTCCCCCGCTACGAGGAGCCCATGGCCGCCACGGCCAGGCTTCAAGCGGAGCTGACCGATATCGACGTGGATCGTCTGGCCACGGACAGCGCCGCCCTGCACGAAGCGGTCGACCAGCTCCAGCAGGGCATCTCCGCCGTGCACGTGCGGCTGGCCGCCACCTATTTTCGGGTCGCCCCCCGGCCCACCGTCGCCCTGGCGGCCCAGCCATGAGCGGCGCCGGGCCGTGACCGGACTTGCGCCGTGACCGGTGGGGACGCAGATTCCTCCACCTCGGACCGCGTCTTCATCGTCGTGCGCCACCACACCGTGTACCGCTACGACCGGGCGGTTCGCCTGGCCCCTCACCTCGTGCGGCTGCGGCCGGCGCCGGGTTGTCGAACCCCTATCACCGGCTACGAACTGGTGGTGTCCCCTGCTCAGCACACGTTGCGATGGATACAGGATCCGCTCGGCAACGTGGTGGCTCGGGTGCACTTTCCTTGGCCGGCGGTGGAACTGTCGTTCACCGTGGATTTCGTGGCTGACATGACAGCCATCAACCCGTTCGCTTTCGTGGTCGACAGTCAAGGCTGGGACGGCTGTTTCGTCTACGAGCCGACCATGGCCCACGACCTGGGCCCCTACCTGTTGAACCCAACCGATCCGACCGGTCCGCGACTCGGGGCGGTGCTCTCCCAGCTCGTCCCTGGCCCCTCGGGGCAAGGGGTCCAGGACGTTGTGGAGGTGCTGGCCGAAACCAATCGGCGGGTGCAGGCGGCGGTGGCCTATCGTCTCCGGCCTGAACCAGGGGTTCAGTCGGCCGAACAAACGCTGGCCAGCGCGGTTGGCTCGTGTCGTGATAGCGCCTGGCTGCTTGTGGAGATTCTGCGGCGAGTGGGTTTCGCGGCGCGTTTCGTTTCCGGTTACCTGGTTCAGCTTCAGAGCGACCTGCCCGTCCGCGGTGAGCCGGTGTTAACCGCCGACGTGGCGGATCTGCACGCCTGGGCGGAGGTCTATCTCCCCGGTGCCGGCTGGCTCGGACTCGACCCGACGTCGGGGCTGCTCACCGCGGAGCGCCACATCCCACTGGCGGTGGCGTCCCAACCGGCCGGGGCAGCCCCCGTATCCGGCACCACCGAAGCTGCGCAGGTCCGGTTCGATTTCAACAGCGAGGTGCACCGCATCGCGGGTCCGCCGCGCGAGGCCGGTTCGTAGCCCTGAGCCCGGCCCTGGTCGTCAGTCTGGCCGGCGTACCACGTCGACGGTGACGTCGAGCTTGGTGGTGGAGCCTTCCGTCTGGATCACACCCTTGAGCGGCGCCACATCGTCGTAGTCGCGTCCCCAGGCGGTGACCACGTAACGATCATTGGCCAGCTGGTCGTTGGTCGGGTCGACCCCAGCCCAGGCCGGACCCGCCCCTGGCTCTGCGCCCGTCCACACCGCCAGCCAGGCGTGGGAAGCATCGGCCCCGAGGAGCTTGGCCTGGCCCGGAGGCGGGTTGGTTTCCAGGTATCCCGAAACGTAACGAGCAGCCAGACCGAGCGAGCGCAGGCAGCCGATGGCGACGTGGGCGAAGTCTTGGCAGACCCCCCGACGGGCAGCCATCACCTCCTCGAGCGAGGAAGCGACGTGGGTGGCCCCCGGCTGGAAGGCAAAATCGCGGTGGATGCGAGCGGCCAGGGACCTGACTGCTTCGCCCAGCGGCCGTCCCGCCGCAAAGCTGGACCGGGCGTAGTCCGCCAGCAGGGCGGTGGGCTGTATCCGGGGTGAGGCCAGGGCGAAGGGCGCGACCTCGAGGGCCTGGCGGCCCCTGGCGGTGGCCAGTCGATCTCGCAGGACCTCCCACGGTGCGGCCTGGCCGGCCAACAAGAGGGCAGGCTCGGCCACCTCGACCACGCTGGTGGCCACCACCGCCAGCTGTGTGTGGGGCTCGTCGATAGCGAAGTAGGCGGCGCGGTTTCCGAAGAAGTCCGTGCGCTCGCGATAATCCTGGGCGGCCGGAAGAAAGGAAAGTTCAGCGGACACCACGTGCTGTTCTGAGGTTTCACGGGGTAGTAGATGGGCCTGACCGTAACTGGCCGAAACCGGACTGTTGTAGTGGTAAATCGTCTGGTGAGTTATTTTATAACAAGCACTGCTCATGCGCCCCCCAGTGCTTGCAGGGGTGGCAAATGGGTGAAATGAGACTCGTCAATGGCATCGGCGATTGCTCGTAAGGAGAGCTCAACCCGTTCCAAAAGGGTGCGGAGCTCCGCATCCCCCTGGCGGCCGGCCAGGAGCCTAGTGTCGGCTAGACGCAACCGGGTAGATAGCTCCAATATTAGGCGGGCGTCGGCGCCCAGCCGAGCCGGCAGCCCTGCCGATGGGCGGGGAACCAGATCGATAGCTTCACGTAGCCGCTCGATCTGGTAGAGGAGTGAACGAGGGTTCGTATCGTCCACCAGCAACAGATCCAGCAGGGTGTCGAGACGGGCCCGTGATCGGTAACGGCGTCGGTAGGTGATGATCGACTCGCTGGCGGTCAGGACGGACTCAAAAAGGAGACTGTCGGTGGCGGTTCCGTGGTCCTGCGCAACGGTGGCCCGCAACAACATGGCCAGGTGCAAGCCTCGTTCCACCCGCCGACCGGCCTCCATGAACTGCCAGCCTGCGTCTCGCACCATGGACTCTGCGGCCAGCCCGGCGAAGGCCAACAAGCCGCTGAGCACCTGGGAGAGTGCGTGCTGCACCTGGGCATGGAGGTCCCGACCTTCGGGGGATCCGCCGCCGTGCTCGGCCAGATGGCGGTGCAGGTTGCCAATGACGAGGAAGGTGTCCACCGAGAGCTGGTCGCGCACCGCTTCTGCGGCGGCCAGCAGGTGAGCCACGGCGTAAGCCACGGTGCCGGGTCGTTCGGAATCCACCGCCAGCCCCACCAGCTCGGCGCCGAGGTCGTCGGGGTCGAGGTCAGCGGGGTCGAGGGAGCCGAGCCTGTTGTCCGGTGCCGCCATGGCTGCGCCCGGGTGGCCGCCGGTCACGGTACGGAGGGCGGTAAGCAGCACGTGCAGACAGGCGGTGCCGGCGGCGTTGGATCCGCCGGCCAGATCGTTGCGGCGATCGTGGACCACCCGCAACAGTCGCACGGCGGCGTCGGCTCGTTCGGCGTAACGCCCAACCCAGAACAAGTTCTCCGCAGCGCGAGCGGAGACCGCTTGCACCACGCTGCCGTCCCCGGTGCCGGGCCCGCTGCCGTCCCCAAAGCTGTTGTGAACCCCCGCGGTGGTCCGTTGCAGCCAGAACCCGCTGGTGGCCTCGGGCTCTGAGGCCAGCACCCAGGTGTCCTTGGTGATGGCGCCGCTGTGCTGGGAGATGCGCAGCGAAGCCGAATCTGGCCCGACCCGGGTGAGCGCACCTGGCATCACTGCGTAAGAGTCTCCCCGCGTCACCGCGAAGGCCCGCACAATGGCGGCGCGCGGCTCCAGCCCGCCGGGAGCCAAGGTGGGGGTGGTGGCCGGCTGCACAGCGAGCTGGCCGACCCAGCCGGCCGGGTCGGATTGGATCCGGCGGGACAGCTCCTCTCGTTGGCCGGCGCTGAGCTCCCAGCCAAAGCAGGACTGCGGGCTGGGGCCGGGAATCACCTGCTTGAGCACCAGCGAGGCCAGGTTGGCCAGAACGTGGGAGCGTTGCTGGGCTTGCCCACACCACCAGGTCTGCACGCTGGCCAGCCGCAACGATTGGCCGAGCAGCTCCTGGGCCAGGTCCGGCAGGAAGACCGCCAGGGCCGGATTCTCCAGCACGCCGCTGCCGAGACCATTGAGCACGGCTACCGCGCCGCGACGCACCACCTCTAACAGCCCAGGAATCCCAAGCCTGGAGTCGGGACGCAACTCCAAGGGGTCACACATGCTGGCGTCGACGCCTCGCACCACCACATCAACGGGCTCCGGTCCCGCCACCGCCCGTAGCCACAAGCGCCCGTCCCGCACGAACAGATCGCCGGGCTCGACCAGGGAGTAGCCCAGATAGCTGGCCAGGAAGGCCTGTTCGAAGGCCGTTTCACTCCACGGTCCAGCCGTGAGCACAACGATGCGGGGATCACCGTTGGTGTTCGGCGGGGCCATGGCCTGCAGGGCGCTGCGCAACGAGCGAAAGAACGGCGCCAGCCGATGGACCTGGGCCTCGCGGTACAGGCTGGGAAAGACCCGCGACGTCACCACGCGGTTCTCGAGCGCGTAGCCCGCCCCCGAGGGTGACTGGGTCTGGTCCGCCAGCACCTGCCAGGAGCCGTCGGGCCCGTGCACCAGGTCTGCCGCGTAGTTGAAAAGCTGGCGACCGCCGGGCAGCGCTTGGCCGTCGCAGGCCCGAACGAACCCGGGATGGCCGAATACCACCTCGGGGGGCAGCAAGCCGCGGGCGATGAGATTCCGGGGGCCATACAGGTCGATGGCGATGAGGTCGAGCAACTCCGCCCGTTGGATGATGCCGCGTTCGAGGCTGGACCATTCGGCGCTGGCCAGGACGGCAGGTACGGGATCCAAGCGGTGGCCATCGGGTTGGTGGCGGGAGTCTCCCGGCTCGGAACCCACCTGGCCCGAGATGGGTGGACCGATGACCCGATAGTTGACGCCGTCGGCGCTGAGCAGGCGCACGGCTTCCTCACCGCGGCGGTGTAACTCGTCGAGGCCCAGGCTGTGCAGTGCATCCGCGATGGCGGTCCAGGGGGCGCGCCCCCCGTCTACCCCCTCGACCAGCGGATCGAGGTTGTCGTCGAGGGGGCGGTAGGACCCGAGCGTCGGCTGGTTCTGAGAAGTGGTCATCTCGACGTGGGGTTCCTCGGGGCGTCAACCGATGGACCGAAGGACTCTCCGATGGGTGGGGATCGTAGTGCCCGCATCATCGGGCGCCAACGGTGGCGGCTCCCCGGGATGACCGACCCGGTGGAGCCAGGCGATGGGCTGATCTGTAAGACTCGGCCCGTGGAGGGGATGAGGCGTCCGGCCGGGACGGTGACGTTCCTCTTCACCGACATCGAGGGTTCGACCGCTTGGTGGGAGCAGCAACCCGATGCGATGCGCCTCGCGTTGGCGCGTCATGACGAAATCGTTCGTGCGGTGGTGGCCGACTTCGGCGGTTACGTGTTTTCCACTGGTGGCGATGGGTTCGCGGTTGCCTTTGACGAAGCGCCGCCCGCGGCGCGGGCGGCGCTGCAGCTTCAGGACCGATTGGCGAGTGAGCTGTGGCCGGGTCCAGTGGTGTTGCGCGCCCGGATCGGCTTGCACACCGGTACAGCCGATGAGCGTGACGGTGACTATTTCGGGCCGACGCTGAATCGGGCGGCTCGGGTCATGGGCGTTGCCGCCGGGGGGCAGGTCGTGGTGTCCGCCGCGACGGCAGAGCTGATCCGAGGGCTGGAGCGCGAGGGTGCCGTGCTGGTTGAGCTGGGTCGCCGTTCGTTGCGCGGTATCGGGATGGAGCGGGTGTTCGGTCTGTGCGCCGAGGGTGATTCATTCGGTACCGGGGGCGTGGTCGGTCCCGTGGTACGTCTCCCGTCGCTGACATCGAGTTTCGTCGGGCGTGAGTTGGAGCTGGTCCAGCTCGCCGCCGCCCTCGGCTCGGCGCGGTTGGTCACGTTGGTCGGGCCGGGCGGGGTGGGTAAGACGCGACTGGCGATCGAAACGGGTTGGGCGGCGCTGGAACGTTTCGCGGATGGGGCGTGGCTGGCTGAGCTCGCTCCAGTGCGCGACCCCGAAGGATTGGCGCACGCGTTGGTTGCCGCGCTGGAGCTTCGCCCTCTGCCGGGTCATTCGCCTATCGAGGCTCTGATCATCGGATTGCAGGGTGAGCACCGGTTGGTCGCGGTCGACAACTGTGAGCATTTGTTGGTCGACGCCGCGTCGCTGCTTCGGCGGGTTGTCGAGCAATGCCCGACCGTCACGGTGCTGGCCACCTCCCGGGCGCCGTTGGGGGTGCCCGGCGAGCGGGTATGGCCACTCGCTCCGCTCCCGGCGGCCTCAGGCGTAGCCCTTTTCTGCGATCGCGCCGTGGCGGCCGACGCCCGCTTCGCAACAGGCGAGAGCGGCGCCGCCATCGAGGCGCTGTGTCAGCGGCTCGATGGGATGCCGCTCGCGATAGAACTGGCGGCGGCACGGGTGCGTGGCATGAGCCCAGCCGATCTGCTGGCCCGCCTCGATGATCGGTTCCGGTTGCTTCGAGCGCCAAGAGGAACCGACGCCCGCCATGGCACCTTGCAGGCGACAGTCGAGTGGTCCTATCAGTTGCTGGACGAGGCGGCCCAAGTGGTGTTCGATCGCATGGGGGTGTTTGCGGGGGCCGTTGACCTCGACGCGGTTGTCGTCGTCGCCGGTGATGAAACGCTGGACGAGTTCGACGTCATCGACGCGGTCACGACCTTGGTGGACCACTCCCTCGTGGTCGCTGAACACAGCGAGGACCGCACCCATTACCGTTTGTTGGAAACGATGCGAACCTTCGCGCGGGAACGCCTTACCGGCCGAGGCGAAGTTTCCTCCATCAGCCGCACCCACGGCGAGTGGGCCGCGGTGCGGGTCGCCGCGCTGATGGCTAGGATCGGCGTGCCTGATCGAGACGCGGCGATGGGGGCGCTCGAGGAACTCGACGTGTTTTGGTTCGATCTCCGTACCGCGGTGCGCGGCGCAGTTGCGGACGCCAACAGTGATCTCGCTGTCCGCCTCGATGCACACCTCGGGCGCGTGGCCGATGA
>JANPEN010000348.1:0-6107 GCA_031422955.1 Acidimicrobiia bacterium | reverse complement strand
CGTCGGGGTTGGCCGCCGGGCGAGCTAACGGGCGAACGAGCTCGTAGATGACTTGCTCGCCGAGCCAGACCCGACGACGCTGCGTCTCGCACAGGGTCCAGCCGTGGCGGTGACCTGCGGCACCGATGGCGGCCAGGTCGCAGCCCTCCCCCAACACCATCAACCCCGCACAGGTGCCGGCGGGTGCGTTGGAGACCGCGGCCAAGCCGGCAAAAAACCGTTCGAAATAGCCCAACCCAACGCCAGCAAAGAAGGCCCGTTCGGCGTCGGTTACCGGATCTTTGGCGAAATAGGGTGGGTTCACCACGATCAAGTCGAAGCGGCGCCCCGGCAGCCCGTCGGACAACAGCCCCTCGGACAACAGCGCGTCGGACAACAGCGCGTCGAACAGATCGGAACGCAGGGTCTCCACCACCAACGCGTTGGCCACCGCATTGGCGGCGGTGGCGGCGACCGCGGCGTCATTGATGTCCACCGCGGTGACCACGGCACCGGCGCGAACCGCAGCCAGGCTCAACAGGCCGCTGCCACAACCCACATCGAGCACCGTGCGCCCTACCGGCGCGCGACGTTCGATCTCCGCCGCCAACACGGTGGTGGAGAAGAACACGGTCGGATGGAACACACCGACCGGTATGTGCAGGGTCAGACCGCGCCAGTGCAGTCGCCGGGCCTGCCCAACATGGCGCTGGGCCCACGGCCCATACCACCCCATCAGCGTTGTATGGGCCCGGCGGCGGAGCGCGTGGGCCCGGCCGGAGACGGGCGAGGGGCTCATCCCAGCACGGCCTGGCCGTCCTCGCCCAAGACCACGCCCGCCACCCGAAGACGTTGCTGGCGCCCGCTGACCCGCAGCCACGACCCCGCCCCTGAGCTGAGCTCGTCGGCCTTGGCCGCGCACTTCGGGCAACTGCAGGGGGGCACGAAGAGCACATTGGCCTGGTCCGCCTCGTAGCGGGCTGCGGTGCACTCGATCTCGCTCACTGCCTGCCTCAGCGCATCTCGAAGCCGCGCTCGGCCAGGAAGCCACGCATGTGGGCCCGGCGTTCCTTGCCCAACAACCCCGCCATCTCCTGGCTCCAGCTGCTGTCTTTGCTGCCACCCCGGCGAGCGCCGTAGTAGGCCCGCATGGTCTCGTCGTACGCCTCGATGTGGGCGATTTCCCCTTCCTTTGTGTAGGTCTCCTCCATCAGGGTGGCGGCCAGGGGTAGGCGGGGTTTGACCTGAGGATCCGCCCCCGGCCAGCCCAGGCAGAGACCGAAGACGGGGTAGACCTGATCCGGCAACCCCAGCAACTCGGTGACCACCGCCGGGTCGTTGCGTATGGCCCCGATGTAGCAGATGCCCAACCCCAACGATTCGGCCGCCACCACCGCGTTCTGGGCGGCTAGGGCCACGTCCACCGTGGCGATGACGAACTGTTCGGTTTGGCCGGCGTTCATGGTTTCGCCCCGCAGGAGGGCGGCCTGGGCCGAGCGGTGCAGATCCGCACACCACACCAGAAACGCCCCGCAGTGCACGATGTGTTGCTGGCCGCCCGCCACCTCGGCAATGCGCTGCCGGGTCCCTTCGTCGCGCACCCTGATCACGGTGGTGGCCTGCACATTGCTCGAGGTCGCCGCGGCCAGCCCACAGGCCACGATGGCGGCCACCGTCTCATCGGGCAGGACCTGGTCGGTGAAAGCGCGAATCGAGCGGTGAGCCAACAACAACTCATGGACGTGATTCATAGGGGTTGCTCCGGGTCGGTCGTGGTGGCGGTGCGACGGCGCAGGGTCCTGGCCGTCGGCAGGATCCGCTGGCAAGCACGGAAGAAGTCCTCGACCAGTTGCGCGGGGCCAGGGAGGCAACCAAGGATCACGTGGTCAGCGCCGGCATCGACGTAGTCCTGCAGGCGGGCCAGCACCGCTTCGTCGTCACCCAGCAGGTACTGCGAGCGGACCGACCGCGGGGTCAGGCCGGACAACTTCAAGCTGCGCAGGCCTAGTTCCACCGCCTCCTCGATACTGGGCCCGGGTATGAGGGTGACGAGGCAAGCCAACGTGAAGCGGTCGAGGGAACGGTCCGCCGCCAGAGCCAGTTCAGCCAGGCGCTGAGCTCGGCGTTGCAACTGTTCGGGGCTCACCAGGTACGGCACATAGGCCACGCCGAAGCGAACGGCGCGAACCATGGCGGCATCGGAGCGGCCGCCGATCCAGATATCGGGTGGTGGGTTGGGGGCCGGCTCTAGCTGGAACGCTGCGAGCTGAGACCAGCGGCCCTGGTAGCTCAGGGGCTCGCCCGTCCACAGGCGGGTCACCACGTCGAGGGCCTCGTCGGTACGGGCTCCCCGGGTTTTCACCTCGGCACCGGTGGCCTGGAACTCACCAGGAAACTCACCGCCTACCCCGAAGCCGGCGAAGACCCGCCCTGGTGCGGCCAGCGCGATTGTGGCCAGCCCCTTGGCCATCACCGCAGCGGGCCGGTAGGGGGCCACCAGCAGATTCACCCCGATGCGGATGTGCTCGGTGGCTCCGGCAAAACAACCCAAGGTGGCGATGCCGTCCACGTAATGGGCCACATGGTCCCCACAGGAAACCGAGTCGAACCCCGTCGCCTCGGCCCGCACCGCGAAAGCTTTGGGACCGCGCTCGTCGCCCATGTACTGAGCGCCCATGGTGACCATGCTCATCCCCTTGACCCGTAGCGTCGACTTCATTGGCCTCTGCCCGGCCAGCAGGGCCAACGTACTCGTTAGCCTTGCGGCCCAACGGCGCCCGGTCCCGTTTCGACGCGATCCGCGCTCAAATCACCACCTAGCGCGGTCCAACCGGTGGGGTCACGGCCCCGGACCTAGGCCGGGGCGGACACTTGGGCGGTTTTCTTGCAGACCCGCCCGACGAATCGGCAAATATTCGACTCAGCGTTGCCGCTACAACACCCTCCGTCGATCATTTTGCCCGTTGCATGACGCGACTTGAAAGAAAACCGCCCAGGTCTCGGGAGATGCCGAATCTTGGGCCCCCGGGGCCGATCGGCCGGGCTACTGGCCGGGTGCTCGGGGCACGCAGGGGCCGCGTTCAGCGGCGTAGGCCGGCGACGAACGTTTGGAGCATGGCGTTGAACTGCTCGGGTACTTCAACCTGCACGAAATGACCGGAGCCAACGACGTGGCCGACTTGGGCATCAGGGAAGATCGCCCGAATGGCGGCGGTGTCCTCGGGCTGGGCACTGACCCACAGCACCGGACAACGAACCGTGGCCGCCATCGCCACGGTAGGGCTGACCATGTGGGACAACTCGGCCGCCGCCACCGGCAGGGGTGTGCGCAGGGCGTTGTCCACCGCGGCGGCCACGGTGTCGGGATGGGCCAGGGGCCCGAAGAAGGACGGGTACAGACGGGCCAGGTAGGCGGAGCCGTCGGGACCGCTCACCCGAGCCATACCGCGCTCGATACCGGTGCGGAACTCATCGTGCTCACCGCCCGGAGCAGGTTCGTACAGCCCGGTGTCCAACAACACCAAACCCTCGGTACGGGTCGGGTGCTGCGCGGCGAAGGCTACCGCGGCGGGTCCGCCTCCGGCGTGGCCCACCACCACGGTGCGCTCGACGCCGACGTGATCCAACAACGCGACCAGATCATGACCATGTCGGTCGGGGCTCTCGGCCGGGTGCTCCGTCGGGGAGTTGCCCATCCCCCGCCGATCCCAGCGAAGCACCTGATGGGTGGGGCGCAAGGCCACCACCTGAGCGTCCCAGTGGCCGAGGTGGGAGCACCAGCCATGCACGAAGGACAGCGTGGTGGCGCCCGTGCCCCCGAACTCGTACGCGATCCGGACGCCCTCGATCTCCAACATGTCCATGGAGTGAAGCTAGTTCGGGGCTGCGTCCCCGGCGGCGCCTACGCTGCCGCCACAATCGCTGGGGGTTTGAGATGGTGGAACGGGTCGGGTTCATCGGGTTGGGAAACATGGGTAAGCCCATGGCCAAGAACCTGCTCGAGGCGGGCTTTGCGCTGTGCGTGTTGGACCTCGATCCCGCGCCCGTCGCCGAGCTGGTGGCCCTGGGGGCCACGACCGCGGCCACCCCCCGGGCGCTGGCCGAGACAAGCGACATCATTTGTTCGGTGGTGATGAACGACCGCCAGACCCTCGACATCATGCTGGACCCCGCCGAAGGGGTGCTGGCCGGTGCGGCGGCAGGCAGTCTCATCGTGCTGCACAGCACCATTGGGGTGGACACCTGCCGAGCGGTGGCGGCGGGTGCAGCCGTCAAGGCCATCGCGGTCATCGACGCGGCGGTGAGTGGGGCCGAGGAGCGAGCCGAGCTGGGCACCTTGTCCCTGATGATCGGCGGGGACGCAGCCCAGGTGGAACGGGCTCGGCCACTGTTTGAGGTGGTCGGCTCGCAGCTCTTCCACGTGGGGGACCTGGGCATGGGCCAGGTGGCCAAGCAGTGCAACAACCTGATGTCCCTGGTCAACATCCACGTGGTGGAAGAGGCCCTCCGGCTGGCCGCTCGCCTGGGTATCACCGAAACCAAGATGCGCGAGGTGGCCCAGGCCAGTACCGGAGACAGTTGGGCATTGCGCAACATCGACCAGATGCGGGCCATCGTGGCCATCCACGGCGACGGCGCCCAGGACATGAGCCGCTTTGGGCGCAAGGACATCGCCCTCGCCTCGCAGTTGGCGGCCACCGTGGGCCAGCCCATCCCCATCACCGATTTCCTGCTCGAGTGGACCATGCAGCCCTGAGCTATGCAGCCCTGAGCCATGCAGCCCTGAGCCGACCCCCGCCACCAGGCGCCGGTGGGATTCCGCCCAGGGCTCCGGCCTGAGCGAGCTCGGGTAAGGGCCCGGCTGGCCGCCGGTGCAAGCGCTTCGTGCCACGGGACTGCGCGTGAGCACGCCAAGCTGGCGGCGCGGCCCGGCTACGGTGTCGGGCCCATGGGCCTTCCGCTGCGTTTCGGTATCGTGCACGACTTCCGTTGCCCGCCAGGCAGCGATGTTCCCATGCCCCGCGTCTACGCGGAAACCTTCGAACAGGTCGTGCTGGCGGAACAGTGGGGTCTGGAGCTGTGCTGGTTCACCGAGCACCATTTCCTGGAGGACGGTTACCTGCCGAACTTCGTGCCCGTTGCCGGCGCGGCGGCCGCGCTGACCACCAAGATGCGTTTCTCCACTGACATCTGCCTGCTGCCTTTTCGCCATCCGGTACGCCTAGCGGAAGATCTCGCCATCCTCGACAACATCTCCAACGGGCGCATGGAGCTGGGCGTCGGCATGGGCTATGCCATCGGCGAGTTCGACGGCTTCGGTGTCCCCCGGCCCCGGCGCGTTTCGCTCACCGAGGAATGTATTGAGGTGCTGCGCCTCGCCTGGACGGGCGAGCGGTTCAGCTTTTCGGGTAAGCGCTACAACTTCAGCGACCTCCGCGTCACCCCCGACCCCGTGCAACCGGGCGGGCCCCCGTTGTGGATGGGCGCCACCAGCGAGGCCAGCGCGCGGCGCGCCGCGCGTTTCGACACGCACCTGTTGCCCCAGGGCGCTCGCGGCGCCGTCTTGGATCCGTGGGCCGTCGAGCTGCGCGCCAGCGGGCGTGACCCCAGCCAGTACCGGGTCGGGGTCATCAGGGGCGTCTTCGTGACCGAGGACCCCGAGCGCGAATGGGCCGAGATCGCCAAGGCCGAACGGTACCGACGCGACGTGTACATCGATCTGATCAAGGCCAGCAAAGACCTGGTCATGGGCGGCCGGCCCGAAGGCCCCCGTCAGCCCATACCGCTCAACCCCTTGCAGTGGACCGTCGGGAGTGTCGAGCACTGCGTCGAGGAGTTGAGCACGATGATGGCCGAGCACGGGGTCACCGACCTGGTGACCTGGGGCGGCCCTCCGGGTCTGGCGCCCTCGGTGATGAACGCCTCGCTCGAGCGTTTCGCCAAGCAGGTAATTCCCCAGATACGGGCGCGGCTCGGCTGAACGATCATCCGGTCTGTTCTGACTCAGCGCCCCTCGCTCAGCCCGTCCAGGCGGGTGAACGACGCGCCTCGGTATTGGCGTGCACGTCGAGCAGCACGGTGCGACCATCGGTGTTGAGCTGCTGCGCCCGCAAGATGGCTTCCCGCAG
>JANPEN010000347.1:0-22166 GCA_031422955.1 Acidimicrobiia bacterium | reverse complement strand
GCTGGCCCGAGTGGTGGATCTCGTCCGGGCCGAGGCGCCTACGGTCCCAGCACCCGCCGACGCACCGGGCGGCGCCCCCGCCTGACGGCGAGCCGTGCTGCGCTGCCCACCCACAGCACCAGGTCAGTGCCCAGCAGTGGTAGCGGGGTGATCATCGGCCCGAGCCGGGGCCGGGGGCGGAGCTGAGTGCGAGTCGGTGGCGGTGGTGGCGGTTGCCGCGGTGGTAGCCGTCGTGGCGGCCGGGTGATCCGCGGAGCCCTTTCTGGCGTCGGCGCCCGAGTCAGCGATGGCCGTGGTCGTGGGCCCGTGCGAGGCCGGCTTCTCGGTACGGCTGGCGCCGGAGGAGGCCCCGTGATCAGTCGCTCCCGCCACCGAGGTCACCTTGTCCACCTCGATCACCACCTCACGATCGTTGAGAGCCTGAACGGGTCGGCTGCTGTTGGGATGGCGGGCCACGAAACGGGCCACCTGCAGCTTGGACATTTGCTTCGGGGTGAGCATCAGGTGCCACCGGACGTGCTCGGCGCAGGGTGGGGTGGTGAGTGAGCCGTTGTAGCGCACCATGGTGCGGTTGGCCGGAAGCAGGTCGACGGGGTTGATGGGCTCGAGACCTTCCAAGGTCACCCCCGCGTCGGGGAGGTCGTCGAACACCGGCTGCAGGGTCTCGTTCAGCGCGCCTCGCTGCACCAGAACACCGACCACAGCCAACTCTCCGGCTTCGCTGCGATGGACCAGGTGGTATTCCAGCGGGTAGGCCGCTTCGCTCAGCGTGTGCTCGCTGGGGGCATGGAAATGGAACTGCAACAGCTTGAACTCCACCCCATCGATAACCATGGCGCCGGCGTTGTCCAGGTTGACCTGCACGGTATGGCCGTTGTCGACCACGGTGTAGGCCGACGGGTGGTATCGGAAGTCGATTTCTTGCTCGGCGGGAGCACCGGGCCAGGCAACCTCCGCGGTAGTCGCCGCCGCGTCCTTGGCCGCCCCTCTCGCTGCCGTCGTAGTCGTGGCCTTTGCCTTCTTGGCCGTCGTGGCGGTGGACTCCTCGGGCGGGGCGTCCTCGGCGGCTGGGGCCTTGTCCTCCGCCACGAAGGGGGTGCCCTCCTTGACGTCAATGGGGGACTGTTGCCGGCCGGACAGGCAGGTTGCCCAGTCCTCGGCCAGGACCCCCCAGTACTCGGCCCCCTCGGCCCCCTGGTAGGTCCAATGAGGCAGCTCGGCTCCGGCCGGTACCGGCGTACGGGCCATCTCCTGTGGCGCGTTGTCGGGCCGGGTCGAGGTGTCTTTCGCCTCGCCACCGCCGCCGAGCATTCCACAGCCGGTCGACCCCAAGGCCAGGGCGGCAACGACGGCAACGACGGCGGAACGAGATCGAGACAACATCCTCGGCTAGTTCGACCCCCAAAGGCCCCGACCTGATGCCTCAGGACAGGGAAAGCGCCCGCCGGCTACCGTCACCGGCGATCCAACTGGTTACCCCATCCTCAAGCCAGCTACCGCGGCAGAAACGAGAAGGCCATGACATCGGAGTCGAACCCGGCGGAAGCGACGAGCATGGCCAGAGCCCCTCGGCTGGCCGGCAAGGTGGCCATCGTCACCGGCGGGGGCAACGGGCTGGGCCGAGCCAGCGCGGTTCGTTTCGCCGAGGAGGGCGCAGCCGGGGTCGTCATCGCCGACCTCCTCGAAGCGCCGGCCAGGGAGACGATTGGTTTGATCGAAGCGATCGGTTCGCGGGCGGTGTTCTGCCCCCTCCAAGCGGCCAGCCGGGCCGATAACCAGGCCATGGTGAGCACCGCCCTGGAGCAGTTCGGGCAGGTAGACGTGCTGCTTACCGCGGCCGGGGTCAGCTACGGCAACTATCGCAGTGGCGACGGGGAAGCCTCCCGCAAGCGCATGCAGGAGAGCGTCGACAACGCCCTGACCCCCTGGATCCCGTTCCTGGACTTGAGCGTGGAGGAGTTCCAGGCGGTGTTGGATGTGAACCTCACCGGCACCCTGCTGGCGGTCCAAGCGGTGGCCGCTCACCTGGTTGAAGCCCAGCGCCCCGGGTCCCTCATCACCATTGCCTCGATCATGGCCCGCTCCGACACCGGCCCTGTCCCCTACAACGTGTCCAAGGCGGGGGTGTGGATGTTGACCAAGATCGCCGCCAGGGTGCTGGCCCCCAGAGCCATCCGGGTCAACGCCATCGGACCTGGCTACGTGGCCACCAACATGACCGTCGGCCTAGAGGCGCTGCCGACCGAGATGATGACGCCGTTCATGGCTCAGATCCCCATGGGCCGCCTGGGCCAGCCGGTAGAGATCGCCAACACCGCTTTGTTCCTGGCCTCCGACGAGTCGAGCTACTTCACCGGCGAGTTGCTCCACCCCGACGGCGGCTTCTTCACCGGCTGAGCCCGAATGGTGCCCGTCGCCTCGCGACGCGACCCAAAACGCCCGTTCGAGGCGCCGCCGAGGCGCGGTTGACGCCCTGACGTTTTTCTCGGTCATCTGGGTAGGGTGCTGGCGGGCGGCGTAGACCAGCGCGCCGCGGGCACAGGAGCGACCTTGATCAGCGGGTGGAAATCGACGGCGAAACGCCTGGTAGCGACCTTCTCCGGCCTCATGATCGTGGTCGCCACTCTGGTGGCGGGGGCCGCCCCGGCCGCCGCCGCGGCGGCCGGATCGCCCTTCGGGTACCTCGACCGGGCCATCCCCAGCCCAGCGGGGGTGATCATCGCCGGGTGGTCCATCGACCCCGACACCTCCTCCCCGGTGGAGGTACACCTCTACCGGGACAACGTGTTCCTAGGTGGCTACCGAGCCGACGGTAACCGCCCCGATGTGGGGGCGGCCTACCCCGCGTCGGGAGCCAACCACGGCTACTCCCAGGTTTTCCCGACGGCTGAAGGCCGCCACAGCTTCTGCGCCTACGCCATCAACGTGGGCAGCGGCGATCCCTACAGTCTTCTCGGTTGCGTGTCGCTGGACGTGACTGACGCCGCCATCGGGGTGCTGGACGGCGCCTATCGGGTGCCAGGCACCAGCGCGGTGGAAGCGTCGGGGTGGGCGCTGGACTCCAACAGCGCCGAAGCGTTGGATATTCACGTCTACGTCGACGACACCTTCGCCGGAGCCACCCGCGCCGACCGCTACCGCAGCGATACCGCTGCTGGTTTCCCCTGGTCAGGCGGCACATCGGGCTTCGGTTTCATCGTGGAGTTGGCGCCAGGGCCACACCGTGTGTGCGCCTACGCCCTAGGCATCGGCCCCGGCGCGCCGTGGAGCTCCTTGGGTTGCACCACAGTCGAGATGACCGCCGCGCCAATCGGCGTGCTGGAAACGGCCAGGGCCGGGGACAGCTCGCTGCGGGTCACCGGCTGGGCGCTGGATCCCGATGTCATCGGCCCTGTCGACATCCATTTCTGGATCGACGGCTATTTCGCGGGTTCCGTGCCCGCCAACGAGGACCGCGCCGACGTGGCCCAGGCCTTCCCCGGTTTCGGGGCAGGCCACGGCTTCGGCGCCAGCCTGTGGCTGTGGCCCACCGCTCGAAACGTGTGCGCCTACGCCATCAACCAGGGGGCCGGGCCCGACTACGTGGGCTTGGGCTGCCAGGCCATTGCTCCGGCGCCCCCGCCCAACAGCGGCGTGGGCCGCCGCGTCGTGTACGCCAACCTGTCCCAACGGCTCTGGCTCATTGACGCCGACGGGTTCGTAGCCCACAACTACTCGGTGTCGGGTAAGTACCTCGACCCGCCCCCCGGCACCTATCAGGTGTACGCCTTCCAGCGCTACGCCGACGCCGGCCACGACGGCATCACCATGGAGTACTTCGTTGCCTTCAACCCCTCCGGGTTGGGCTACGGGTTCCATACCATCCCCGTGTTCGCCGACGGCTCGCCCCTGCAATCGGAGAACGAGCTGGGCTTCTTCCGTAGCGCCGGCTGCGTGCGTCAACGCCGGGCCGACGCCATCTACCTGTGGGACTGGGCCCGAGCCGGGGACCCGGTGGTCGTGCTGGCTGCCTGAGCCAGCGGCCGACGGCTGACGCCGGCTACTGCGTCGGTTGCAGCCGATCGAGTTCTGCGTCGCCGCCCGATCTGGTCATCACCGCGGCGGCCACCCGAACCTGTAGGACGAGCACGGCGAGGTCATCACGGCTGCTACGCAACCGCAGGCCTTCATAGCGCTGCAAGAGCTGGGCGGCGGTCTCCTCAGCGGTGTCACCCCTGGCCGATGCCACCAGGGCCACCAGTTCCTCGGTGGACAGGCGGGGATCGCTGTTCTCGTTGAGGCCATCGGTGTACAGCAGGATCTGATCACCTTCGGCCAGCTCGGTACGGGTGGTGGTGAGGGTGGGCACCTCAGCGACCCCGAGCAGGGTGCCGGGCTCCCCGATCTCGCGGGGCCTCCCGCCGTTTGCCGGAATGAGGATCGGCTGGGGATGGCCAGCCAAGGCCAGGTGCAATACCGCCGGTGCCGTCTCGGTGGCCGGACGAAACTGACCGTGGGCGGCGGTGACGAACCGACCGTCTTCGACCTGGGCGGCCAAGGCCTTGTTGGCCCAGCGCAACACCTCGGCCGGATCATCGAGGTGCTGACCGGCCGCGTTCAAGGTGTGGCGCACCAAGCTGGTGATCACCGCAGCGTGGATGTCGTGGCCAGATACGTCTCCGATGCTGATGTTGACCATGCCTTCGTCGGTAACCATCAGATCATAAAAGTCTCCTCCCACCCCGGTGTCGGTGCTGGCCGGGAGGTAGGCAACCGCTATGGCGAGGGTGTCCACGAAGGGCAGGGTCGGAGGTAGCAGGCTGGCTTGGATGGTGTCGATGGTGTGGCGTAGACGTTGCTCGGTGGTGTGCAGCTCAATGACCCAGCGACGTAGGCGCCCCAACAACGCGGCTGCTGTCACCGCGAGCAGGCTCAGGGCACTGAGGGCGGCTGCGACAACGATGAAAAAGGCTCGGTTCCGGCGCGACGTTTCTTGGGCGGAGCGCGCGTCGATGGCCGAGCGGAGAGCATCGTCGGCTGCCCGGAACTCCTCGAACAGGACCGGACCGAGACCATCGTTGACGAACTCCCTTGCCGCCCCCAGGTCTTGGCGGGCGAGGGCGATCTCGGGTTCGGCCACCTGGTCCTGCCATCGGCCCAGGCGAGCCTCGACGGTGTCGACCGTGGCCAGCACCTCCGCGTCTCGTCGATGCAACACCCGCAAGGTGTCGGTCAACTCGCTCGTGCGTCGCCGCCCTTCGGTGTAGGACTGCAGGAAACGCTCGTTGCCGGTGATCACGAAGCCGCGCACCCCCGTCTCCTGATCGATGGCTGAACTCAAGAGCTCTCGCGTCGCGGCCTGACCAGGTCGCCATCGTTCCCGGTCGGCTCGAGCGGCGTCGTTTCGATTGTCGGCGGCGATGCCCACGACGACCACACCAAGGACAACAACCGCGATCAGCATCGCGTAGGCGCGCCGGAAGCGGTTCTGCACATTCCGCCGGTCGAGGGTTCGCATACCTACCGGACGCGCCGCGTTGGTGGCTGCAGGATCGGCATCCTGCCACGCTAGGGCGAGGCTTCACCCGTCCGGGGTGGCGGCGCCCGAGACCCGGCCCGATCCCAGCTCAGGATGGGTACGATAGGGTCGCTATGTCGTCCTCTTTCGGCCACACGTTCCGCGTCAGCACCTTCGGCGAGTCCCACGGGCCCGCCGTGGGGGTGACAGTGGACGGCTGCCCACCCCGGCTCGAGTTGGATCTGGCCGACATCCAAGCCGATTTGGACCGCCGCCGCCCCGGCCAAAGCCGGTTGGTCACCCAACGGCAGGAGGCCGACACCGCCGAGATCGTTTCGGGGTTGTTCGAGGGTCGCACTACCGGCACCGCTCTGGCCGTGCTGGTACGCAACGCCGATCACCAGCCAGGGGCCTACGACCACCTGCGCGAGCTCTACCGACCCAGCCATGCCGACTACACCTACGACGCCAAATATGGCTTTCGAGACCATCGCGGCGGCGGGCGCTCCTCCGCCCGCGAGACCATCGGTAGGGTGGCCGCAGGGGCCATCGCCCGCAAGCTGTTGGCCACCGCCGCGGGGATCGAGGTGTTGGGGTGGGTGTCCCAGGTCCACACCATCGAGGCCCAGGTCGACGTCGGCCGCCTGCAGCGAGACCAGGTCGAGGCAGGACCTACCCGCTGCCCCGACCCCGAGGCGGCAGCCGCCATGATCAGCGCCATCGAGGCCGCCAGGGCCGACGGCGATTCCCTGGGTGGGGTGGTCAGCTGTGTGGCCAGGCGGGTTCCGGCGGGGCTGGGCGAGCCGGTGTTCGACAAGCTCGATGCCGAGTTGGCCAAGGCCATGCTGTCCCTACCCGCGGCCAAAGGCTTCGAGGTGGGCAGCGGTTTCGCCGGTACCCGCCTGACCGGACGCCAGCACAACGATGCCTTCGTGCCCGACCCCGGCGAGCATTCGGCCGGCCCGATCACCGTGACCAACCATTCCGGCGGAGTGCAGGGCGGGATCAGCAACGGTCAGGACATCAATTTCCGGGTGGCTTTCAAACCCACCGCCACCATTGCCTCCGAACAGCGCAGCGTCGATCGCCTGGGCAACGCCGTCAGCCTAGCTGCCAAGGGTCGCCACGATCCCTGCGTGCTGCCTCGGGCGGTGCCCTTGGTCGAGGCCATGTGTTGCTTGGTGCTGGCCGACCTGTGGCTGCGTCAACGCAGCGTCGACGTGCTGGCCCGCCACCCCACCGACCGCTGAAGGCCCCGGTGGCGTTCAATCTCGGCGCAACACTCTCCCCCCGAGAGCCGTTACGGCGAGAACGCACACCGCCGCGGTAGGAATTAGTGCAGAGAGGTGCGGTGTTGCAGCACGGGCACCCTAGGATGCCCGAACTCAGACGGGACAAAGGATTCGGTCGCAGCTCCAACAGCTGTGATGGATGGCTGACATGACTGACGAAGAAGACGACATCGAAGCCGAATTCGACGACGACGAAACCGAACGCGTCGGACCCGACGCCGAGGATGAGCCCGACGAGGCCGAGTTCGAGGAGCCGGGGCTCGAGGAGCTCGACGAGGAAGACCTCGACGTGCTCGAGGACGACCTGGACGGCGACCTCGACGCCGAGATCGACGCCGACCTCGACGATCCAGGCCTCGACACCAACGGCGCCGGCGCGGTGCCAAGCCAGGTCGAGCCGGCCCGGCCTCGGGTTCGCGCCGCCGACGAGAGCGACGAGGACGAGGACGAGGAAGAAAGCGATGACGTCGAGGCCGACCTCGACACCATCCTCAAGGACCGCCTCGCCACCCACGATGACGAGGAGGACGAAGAGGAAGGTGAAGCCCAAGTCGTCATCACCGACGACGGCGAACTTCCCCAGCGCAAGGAGTTCGAGTTTCCCTGCCCTTCGTGCTTCCTGCTGGTGAACGCCAAAACGGTGCGCCGCACCGGTAGCTGCCCGCAATGCGGCGACCCGATCGAGGTTCCCGCCGGAATCGGCTGATCGGCCGTGGCCCTACGACGTGTGCGAGCCAGCGCCAGGGCCGGGTTCGAAGAGGCAACCGCCCGTTGGCGGCGCCGACCACCCCACGGTGCTTCGCTCGACGAGCGCGAGCTGGCCAAGCTGCGCGAGCGCATCGAGGCCTGCCTCGACCCCCGCTTGAGCGGGGTGGCCGTCCGCACCAGAGCCGGCGAGGTGGCCGAGGTCATCGCTGGCCTCGACCGTGACGGTTTGCGGGCCTTCTTCACCATGCTGCTGGCCAGCTTCGGACCCAGGCCAGAGGCCCTCACCGGGCCGGTGGCCGAGGTGGCGGCGGCCGTTCGGGCGGGGACCGAACCCCGGCTCGATGCCATCCAACGGCTCCGGGAGGCGTGTACACCTCGCTGGGAAGCCCTTTTCGAGCTGTTCTGTGGGCTGGCTGGAGGGGTCAAGCTGGCGGTGGACCTTCGAGCGGAGCTACTGGCCCTGCTACCCGGGGATCCCACCTTCGCCCCGCTCGACACGACCCTGTACACGGTGTTGTCCCGGCTGTTTCCTCCTGGCCTTTTGGAACTACGCCGCATCACCTGGAACTCGCCGGGTTCGTTGCTGGAGAAGCTGATGGAGTACGAGGCCGTCCATCAGATCACCAGCTGGGAGGACCTCAAGAACCGCCTCGACGACAGCGACCGGCGTTGCTACGCCTTCATCCACCCGGGCATGGCTGACGAACCGCTGATCTTCGTGGAGGTGGCCCTGCTGCCCGAGATGGCCGCCGATGTGGTCTCCCTGCTCGACGTGAGCGCTCCGACGGGCATCAGGGAGGAAGCCACCACCGCCATCTTCTATTCCATCTCCGCCTGCCAGCCGGGTCTGGGCGGGGTGAACCTCGGCGATGTGTTGATCAAAGAAGTGGTAGCCGACCTCAGCCGCAACCTGCCCCAGCTCACCCAGTTCGCCACCCTCTCGCCGCTACCGGGGTTCCGGCACTGGTTGGATCGGACCTTGGCGAACCCCGACAGCACCCTGCTGACCACCGACGACAACAAAGCCATCGCCGAGCTGACCCCTGACGGGGCCAGCGGCCCCGCCGCCCTCGCGGCGGTGCTAGCCACCCCCTGGGCCGGGGATTCGGTGTTGAGCCGGGGCCTACGGGAACCCTTGGTCGGCTTGGCCGCCGACTACTTGCTGGGTGAGGGCCATGGCCGCTCCCAGGATCGCGTCGCCAACTTTCATCTGACCAACGGGGCCAGGGTCGAGCGCCTCAACTGGCTGGCCAATCCCAGTCCGGCCGGGCTGCGGGAGTCCTACGGGCTGATGGTCAACTACCGCTACGACCTCCCCAAGATCGACGCTCACCACGAGCAGTACGTTGCCCACGGAGAGATCAATCGCTCCAGTTCCATCGGCCGTTTGGTCACAGGGAGACGGAAGTCGCGCGCGGCTCGTGCTGAATCCCCGTAAACTGGGAACGACCGACTGGAAACGACCGACTGCGAACGACCATCCGCTGTTCGAACCACCGTCTGCGAGAAGCCCCCCTGAGATGAACAGCCCCCCGCTCACGCCCGGCAGTCTGCGCTGGGCCAGCGTTTTGTTGGTCGCCTGCACCGTGCTCGGCTCCGCCCTTGGCGTGTACAGCGTGCAGGTAGCCGCCCGTTCCGGCGACCTCGACACCGGTCGGTTCGGCCTGGTGGCGGACTTCTCCATCGTTGCCGCCATGGTCGCCGCCATTTCGGTCTCCGCCCTGGCGTTGCCCTGGCGGCGTTGGAGCCATGGCTGGGCTCTGACCCTGGCGGTGGCCGCCCTGGCGCTGTTGGTGGTGGTGGAGTTCAGTTCCCGCTACGGCGAATCCCGCCAGGCGGCGGCGACCTATCCGCTGTTCGTCACCCTGGTCTTGGCCTGGGTGGGTATGACCCAACCCCGGCGGGCCGCCCTCTCGTTCACCTTGTGTGGTGGCGCCGCCCTCACTGCGGTCGTGCTCTCCGCCGGACGGGGCGTCATTCCGCTGGCCTCATTGGTCGTGGTGCTGCCGGCCGGGGCTGCTCTGGGCGAGGCGGCCGCGTGGTTGATGGGCGAGTTGCGCCGCATGGAGCGCCACGATGAGCGCAGGGCCAGCACCTTCATCGATTTGACCCGGACCTTGGACGAGCTGCCTCATCGCAGCGGTGCCCCTGCCGTGGCTGCCGCCCTGGCCGACACCGCCGCCGGGCTCTTCGCCACCCGGGCCGAGGTCACCCTGGTCGATCCAACCGGGTTGGAGAGCCGGGCCGTGGCCGCTCCACCGCAACCGCTGGTAGCCGAGGCGGGGACCCGAGCACCGAACCCGTCTCCCGTGCCGGCCCAACTGGTCCTCGATCTCGACGACGAGGGCCCCGATATCCTCGCCAGGCGGGGCTCCCCCAGCACCCACCCCGACAGCACCCCCCCCCACAGCCAGCCCACCATGCCGCCCGAAGGCGTTGCCGCCGGGCCATCCCCTGCTGGAGCCCCGAAGCGGACCACGGTCACCCTGGTTGGCAAGCGGGGCATCCTCGGAAGGGTCCAGCTCGATCTCGAACGCGATCCCGAGGATGCCTACCTGACCAACTTATTACGGCTGTTCGCCGCCCAGGCGGCCGCCGCCCTGGAACGCCTCGAGCTGGTGGCCCAACTCGACCATGAGGTCAATCACGACGTGTTGACCGGCACGGGTAATCGCCGCCACGCCAACGCCTTGCTGGCCAAGCTGCGTCACGACGACGGGCTTTTGCTCATCGATGTCGATCGTTTCAAGATGATCAATGACACCGAGGGACACCTGGCCGGCGACGAGCTGCTCCAAGAGCTGGGCCGTTACCTGACCAGCTACGTGCGCGGCAGCGACGACGTGGCCCGGTTGGGCGGCGATGAATTCGTGGTGCTGGCCCGAGGGGTTGGGACGGGTGTCTCCAGTGCGGCCACCCGGCTCATCGAGGGTTGGCGGGCGCTGGGTGCGTCGGCCACGGTGACCATCGGGGTAGCGGTGCATCGGGCCGGCGACGAACCCAGTGCCACCCTCGAGCGCGCCGACCGGGTCCTTTACCAGGCCAAGCGGGACGGCGGGGACCGTGTCGGCCGACAAAGCGACGAGGTCAACGAACCCGTTACCTGAGCGGGCTCGGGCGGGCGGCCTAGCGGGCCACGGCGGTGCGGTCGGGAACCCCGCGCACCGCTACACCGGCCTTGGTCCGTTCAGGAAAGTCGATGATGGCCGCGTCGACTTCGTCTTTGACGCCGGCCAAGGGAAGGATGTTGAGCACCCCTTGGCCCTGGCGCAGCAGATCGATGATCTCCTCACCGGTTCGGACCAACACCGACTGGCGCCCGGAGATGACCAGGTTCACCGAGGCCACGTCTTCGCCGAGGTGCTCCCGCAAGTAGGTGAAGGCACCGCGCACCGCCTCCAGGCGGATCCCCGCGTCGAGCAGGTTCTTGACTACCTTGAGTTCGAGTAGGTCTCGGTAGGAGTAACGGCGACGGGACCCGGACCCGGAAGCATCGACCAGGCTCGGGCGGATCAGATCGGTGCGAGCCCAGTAGTCCAACTGGCGGTAGGTGATTCCGACGATCTCCGCCGCCCTGCGCCCGGAATAGCCCGTTTCGCTGTTCTGCTGGTTGTGTTGCATCCGAAATAAGCTCCTCGTCGGCCCGCTGGCAACCCGGGTTACAGGCTAGGAATTACGCCCTTGTCACCAGGTGGAGGGTAGGGCGACGGCACTTGGGCCGTCAATCCCCAAGGTTGTCACCGGCGATCGGCCACCGATCAGGACTTGAAATCCTCGGGGTTCACGCTCTCGAGAAAGTCCTTGAACTGGGCGATGACCTCGTCTTGGGGAGCTTCGGGATCACCGGGGGATTTCTCTTCCTCGATGTAGCCGGCCTCCTCCAGCACGGCCTCGGCCACGAAGATAGGGCTGCCGGTACGCACGGCCAGCGCAATCGCATCGGACGGGCGGGCGGAGACCACCGAGGCATTCTCGCCTTCCACCAAATGCAGCTCGGCGAAGAACGTGCGGTCTCGAAGCTCCGTGACCACGATCTGGCGCACACCCACCCCCAGGGTCTCCAGGACGTCGCGAAACAGATCGTGGGTCATGGGCCGGGGGGTTTGGATGCGGTCCACCGCGTACACAATGGCCCGAGCCTCTACGTCACCGATGAGAATCGGCAGCAGACGCCTGGCCCCGCCACGCTCGCGTAGGAGCACGATGGGCGTGTTTCCCGGCATCTCGACCCGAACCTCGACCAGCTCGACTTCGACCATCGCCGTCGACCCTACCGCGTCTTTCTGTTCTCCACGACCGCACCGAGACACGGGGTGGGCTCAGGCTTCGCCCCGGTGGAACAGGGCGTCCCGCAGGTTCGCCCCCAGTTGGTCCAATTCCGACCATATCTCCGCCGCCCTGACCTCGCCGCTCTCGCCTCGGGAGCGGGTCAACGGGGTGATGATCTGCTCGTAGAGGGCGAGCTCGCGATCCACAGCCACCCGAAACATGCGCAGATGGCGTGCCTCGATGCCATAAGCCCGGAAACGTAAGGCCAGCCCGGCTACCAGCACCGCGTCGTCGCCGTAGCGACGGCCCTGGGCCACCGGCCGGGAGCTGATGAGCCCGAACCGCTCCAGTTCTTCGAGATCGGCCAACGTCATGCCCACCGCGGCGACGAGCTCCTCGGCAGTGAAACTGGCCGAGGACACGTCGCTGGCCCGGCTGCGTCGGGGGGTGGCCCGCCAGCGTCCCGACCCGATGGGCCCGATGGCGCCCGAGGGTGGTGCTCCGCCCTCTCGTCCCGGTCCCTGGGACCGCCGCTGGGGAGCGACCACGCTCGCCGCCGGCCCGCCGCCGGCCGAGCCCTCGTCGGGGCGGTCCGGGATCGCGTCCGCTTCCAGGGCCGGTTCGCTCATCCCGCTGGCCGCCGCCGGCGACCCATCCAGGTCCGCAAAGCCCGCGCCCAAGGGGCCGGCCTTGGCGTCGAGCTCGCCGTGGGCATCGAAATCCCCGCCGGCGGTTGCGCCGCCACGGGTAGCGACGGCGGGACCGGTATCGGCCTTGGCATCGGGACCGGTGCCAGAGCCGGCGGGTTCCTGACCGGGCTCGGCCGGATCGAGACCGCCGGGCATGCTCGGCCCGACCGGGCCACTGAGAGCTGGCGAACGCGGCCCAGCCGGTTGGGTGTGCTCACCCCCACCCAGGCGGGCAGTCGCCCGGGGGCCCGGGTCATCGACCTCGGGCCGGGAGGAGTACCCCTCATGTCGGGCTGCCCCGTGCCCAGCCGCAGTTTCGGGCCGAGCGGACCGCAGGGCGGCACCGGCAGCGGCCGACAACGGCTCGGGGGGATGAGCGTCGTGGCCCGAATCGGAGATGGCCGAGAGGTCTCTGAGATCGGCGCCGGTATCGCCTCCCCCACTCACCGGGGCGAACACCGACCCGGCGTTGCGATCCAGCCCCGAGCCGGCGGGCCGGCTAGGGCCAGCACGGTGGCCAGGGGTTCCTGCCGCCTTTGCGTCAACCGAGGGGCCAAGGACCTGTGCTGCGCGGAGGTCGGTGTCCGCCGCGGGCGGTGGGGGCGGGACGTCAGCCGGGGAACCGGCGGCACCATCAGCGCCGCGACGCCCGGTGAAGGCGTTAAACGCCGGCGCCCGAGAGCCGGATAGGCCAGCGCTCACCGCGCCGGCGGCCGGTGCCGCGATCCCCGTGGGGGGCTCGGTTGGGTCGCTTCCACCCAACGGGAGTTCCAAGGCGATGGCCTCCTCGATGCGGTCCTTGATGACCTTGAGGGGCAGGAAGTGGTCGCGTTGTTGCACCAGGATCCAGCGGAGCCGATCGATGTCGGGCTCATAGAACTTGCGGTAGCCGGAAGGGGTGCGCTCAGGGTCGATGAGTCCCTGGCTCTCCAGAAAGCGGATCTTGGAGATGGTCACATCGGGGAACTCGGCCTGCAGCAGGCTGAGCACCTCGCCGATGGAGAGATGGCCGCGATCGGTCACGCTCATGGAGTACCTCGACCGCCGGTCATCGACCCTCGCCCACGGGGGCGTAGAAAGCCAGTTTGAACTTGCCGATCTGCAGTTCATCGCCGTTGGCCAGCAACGCCCGTTCCACCCGCTGGCGGTTCACGTAGGTTCCGTTCAATGACCCCACGTCGAGCACCTGGTAGCCGGCCTCGGTGTAGACGATCTCGGCGTGACGGCGCGACACGGTGACATCGTCGAGGAACAGATCGGACTCGGGGTGGCGCCCAGCGGTGACCCGCCGGGTGCCCAACGGTATCCGCGAACCGACGTTAGGACCCCTGGTCACCACCAAAACGCCGGGGTCGCTGATCTCCAGCGCCTCGACGGCGGGAACCTCTTCGCTGGCGTCGTACGCATCCAGCGTCAAGGTGGCGGTGTCGTCGGCCCGGCTGAGCAACTCCCTGCCGCACGAGGAACAAAAATTGGCCCCCAACGCGTTGCGATGACCGCAACGGGGGCAGTCGTGATCAGCCACTGCGACGCTCTACCCCTCGATCAGGGTGCGATAGGCGGTGGCGTCGAGCAAGTCGGGCAGGGCAGCAGCGGCGGAGGGTCGCAGGAGGCAGATCCAACCGTCCCCGTAGGGGTCACGATTCAACAGCTCCGGCGTATCGACGAGGGCCGCGTTGGCCTCGACCACGTCACCGTCGACGGGGGCGTACACGTCGCTGACCGCCTTGGTCGATTCGATCTCGCTGAGGGAGTCCCCTGCTTCCACCGCCGCCCCGACCAGGGGCAGATCCACGAAAACCACATCGCCCAGGGCGTCTTGGGCGTAGTCGGTTATGCCGATTCGAACCACATCGCCCTCGACCCGCACCCACTCGTGGTCGACGGAGTACCGCAGGTCGTCGGGAACATCCATGGGGCCCAAACCTAGTGCTTCAGGTTGAGGGTTGCTTTCGCTGGGCGGGTACCGGGAACAATGGCTCAGCGCACCAACTGGCGAATGCGCAGCACGTAGTCGCGGGCCAACTGGCGGGCATCGGCATCGGTGCCGGCCTCGGTATACACATGCATGAGGGCCTCTTCGGGGTCGGGCAGCGCCAGGGCCCAGCCCCCCTCGTGCATGATCTTGACCCCGTCCACCAGCACGGTTTCCCGCTGGGTCTGTTCCACCAGCGCCCGCATGACCGAGCCCCGCAGATCCCACGGGGTGACCACAGTTTCGTGGGCCAGATGCACCCGGGGTAGCCCATCGACCACGCTGGAGAGACTCACCCGATGATGGACCAACAGGTCCAGCAGCTTCACCAGCGCGGCCGCTCCGTCGAAGGCGGGCAGAAAGCCGGGAAGGATGAACCCACCATCGAGACTGGCCACGAACCCGACGCCGGGCTCTTTGGCCGCCTCGGCCAGGGCCGCATTGGTCATCTTGGTGTACTGCACGGCCACGCCCTTGGTTCGGGCCAGGTCCTCGGTGGCCCGGGTGGCGCCCACCGGCACTGCGATGCGATCCCCCAACAAGCGGTCCGAGACCAAGGTGACGTAGGCCAACAGGGCCTGGGTGGGGGTGAGCACCCTGCCTTCGTCGTCGACCAGGGTGAGGCGCTCGCCGTTGGGGTCGATCACCGCTCCGAGATGGGCACCAGAGGCCTTGACCAGCGTCGCCACCGAGGAGGCGTGGCGGGCAACGTCGAAATCGAGCAGCCCGGCCGTGGACACATAGGGGTTGACGGCCAACACGTCGGCGCCCAGCTTGGATAACAGGTTGGGCATGACGAAGGCGGTGGAGCCGTAGGCGTAGTCGATGACCACCTTGAACCCGGCGCCCCGGATGGCGGCGATGTCGACCGTGTCCTCCAGGGAGATGGCGTAGTTCTCCAGGGCCCGGGGGGCGAAGGTGATATCCCCGATCTCGCCCGGCAAAACCCGTCGGAAGTCCTCGCGGTTGACGTAACGCTCGATCTTGCGATGGGCGTCGTCGGACATGTCGGCGCCGGTGCTGTCGAAGAAGTGGATGCCGACCAGCTGCGGATCGGCATCCTCGATGCGAACGGTCAGGCCCCCCACCGGCTGGCCGGTGTTGATGTGGAACCGGGTGACGGGGACGCTGGCCACCTCCAGGTCGATGACGTTGATCCCCCCCGCGTTGAGGCCGGCCATGATGGCCCGCTTGAGCATGCGGGCCGAGCGGGAGGAGTCTCGGGAGGTGACCACCGTCGAGCCCACCTTGAGGGTGGTGGCAAAGGCCAGGGCCAGACGAGTGGCTACCTCGGGGGTGACATCGACGTTGGCCAAGCCGACCACGCCGCTGACCCCGAACAGGCTGCGGGCCCCTTTGGATTCCCACACGATGGAGGAGTTGATGACCGCACCGCTCTCCACCGTCTTGAACGGATAGATCTTGACGGCGGCGCCGATGTAGGCGTCCTCGGCGACAAAGCACTCATCGCCGAGCACCGCCCCGTCTTCGCAACGCACCCCTTTGCGCAGATCACAAGCCCGACCCACCACGGTGCCACGGAGCCGGGCCGACTCCCCGATGTAGGCGTTGTCGTGGATGACCACCCGCTCGATGTCCGCCCCGTTGCGCACCCGCACGTTGGCCCCCAACACCGCGTACTCCCCCACCCGCACGTTGGGCCCGATGCGGCAGTTCTCCCCGATGACGGCGGGGCCGACCACGGTGGCGCTGGCATCGATGTCGGAGCCTTCCCCCAACCACACGCTGTCGGCCAAACGGAAGCCCGGGATGGCCACGTTGACCTTGCCGTCGAGGATGTCACGGTGGGCGGTGACGTAAGCGGTGAGCGTGCCGACATCTTCCCAGTAGCCCTGGGCGACGCTCCCGTAGAGGGGCAACTCCTCCTCCAGCAGCCGCGGGAAAACCTCTCCGGAGAAATCCACCGGGCGCCCAGCGGGGATGAACTCGAAGATCTCCGGCTCGAGTACGAAGATGCCGGTGTTGATGGTGTCGGAGAAGACCTGACCCCACGAGGGTTTCTCCAGGAAACGTTCGATGGAGCCGTCTTCTCTGGTTATGACGATGCCGAACTCGAGCGGGTTGTCTACCGGCGTCAGCCCGATGGTGGCCAGCGCCCGCTTGGCCTCGTGGGTAGCCCATATGGCGCTCAGGTCGATGTCGGTGAGCACGTCGCCGGAGATGACCAGGAACCTTTCCTGCAGCTCATCCATGGCGTTGCGGACTGACCCAGCCGTTCCCAGCGGCGTCTCCTCGGTGGCGTAGACCATGCGAACCCCGAACTCGGAGCCGTCGCCGAAGTAGTTGCGGATGGCGGAGGCCAGGTAGGCAACGGTGACGACCACCTCGTCGAAGCCGTGCTGGGCCAACAGGTTGACCACGTGCTCCATCATCGGTCGGTTGACCAGGGGCAACATGGGCTTGGGCAAGTTGGAAGTCAGCGGTCGGAGGCGAGACCCCTCACCGCCCGCCATGATCACGGCCTTCATGGTCGCACTCTAGGTGCTGGCCGGAGCCTGACGGTCAGCCGAACTCACTCATGTCCGCGGCACGGGTCGACGCTGACGAAGCTGCAGCCACGGCGCGCCGTTCGGCGCGCCCATCGGCCAGAGCCTGGCGGCCCAGACCTGCGTATTGAAAGGCCGCGTAGTAGGCCGCCACCAGCCCGGGCAGGGCGAAGAACCAGGCGGCCGCGTTAAGGAAATCGGCGTAGCTCAACGTGGAGGTGCCCCCCAGCCACATGGGAAAGGCGAAGTACAACAGGAACGTGCCCGTCTTGCCCCACCAGGTGACCTCAAGGCGTTTGGCCCCCAGAGCTCCCAGCACCAGCACCGCCACCGACACCAGGACTTCTCTGGCCAAAGCGGCGACACCCGCCCACCAGGGCCCTGCCCCCACCACCAAGATGGCGCTGATGCCTACCACCAGGGCCAGCCGATCCGCGATGGGGTCGAGCATCTTGCCCAACTCGGAGACCTGGTTCAGGCGACGGGCCAGGAAGCCGTCAACCCAGTCGGTCATACCCAGCACAGCCAACAGCCAGGCCGCCGCTGCCCGGTTGTCGCGCCCGAACAACAGCACGACGAACACAGGCACGCACAGCAGGCGGGCGAAGGAGATGGCGTTGGGAATGGTGAGCACCCGCATGGGGGCCTGACTGTAGTAGCGGCGAATCGACGGCGAATCGCTGGAATGCCGGTCGAATCGAAGGCGATTCGCTGTACTACCGGGCGCGGTTCAGCCGACCGCGGCGGGCAGCTTGGAGGTGTCGATGTGGTAGAGGTCGATGGTGTTGGACCACACCATCTTTTCCTTTTCGTCCTCCGGGACCCCGGCCAGGCAACGATCCAGCGTCTCCATGGAGTGGGGCCAGATGGAATCGTGATGGGGGTAGTCGTTGCCCCACAGCAGGTTCTCCACGCCGATCAGATGACGGGTGGCGATGCCGGCCTCGTCGTCTTCGAAGGTGGCGTAGAAGTTGCGGTGGAAGTACCCGGAGGGCTTCATGGTCAGGTAGTCCACCGCGAACTTGGGGGTGCGGTAGATGGCGTGGTCCATGCGTTGCAAGGTGTGGGCCAACCAGCCCGTCTCGAACTCGCTGATGACGAACTTCAACCGGGGAAAGCGCTCGAGCACCCCGCCGCAGATGAGGTCGATCATGGTGTTGACCGCGGTGGTGTGGGCCATGGTGTAGCCCTTGATGGTGCCCCCGGGGGTGCCCCAGTGCTTGGGCATGCCGCCATCGAAGGAGTCCCCGGTGAAGATGTGCATGGTCAGCGGCACCCCGAAGTCCTGGGCCGCTGCCCAGAACCGATCGAAGTCGGGGTGGTTGTAGGGCCGCTCCGGGGACACGTGGGCAGGAATGGCGAAGCCCCGCACTCCCTTGGTGGCGGCTCGCTGCATCTCGGCCAAGGCAATCTCGACGTCCGGCAGGCCCAAACAGCCAATGCCGATGAGGCGTTCGGGGTTGGCCGAGCAGTAGTCGAACACCCAGTCGTTGTGGCGTTCGAACACCGCGGAGACCACCTCGCGGTCCTTGATGGCGAAGGTGAACATATTCAGGGACGGGTACATGACCTCGCCCACGATGCCATCCAAGGTTTGCTCGTCGAGGCGGGCGTGGGGATCTTTCACCCCCGCGTTGAGCCCCTCGTAGCCTCGAGCGATTTTGGCGTCGGTCGACGCCTCGCCCAGGCGGTTGCCGGCGATGCCGAGCCGGCCGACCGGCACCGGCGCCGTACCCGGCAACACGATCCAGTCGCCCGGCTTGCCCTTGTAGTTGTGCTCGACCCTCGGGGCGCGTGAACCAAAGCGCTCCTCGAGCCCCTCGAACACTTCCCTGGCTTCCACCACGTGCGAATCGCATGAGTAGTACCGCATATCGGAGCCCCCTGCTGAGCTGTTGGTAGTTCTTTACGCCAAATCGAAGGGAAGACCCAAACGGGAGGCCACTTTTCGCAGGCCGTCCACCACCGACGCCGGGTAGCGGATGCGCCCCGCCGCGCTGCGGGCCTCAAGCTGACGCTGTTCGGGTTCGCCGGGTAAGAAAACTTGCTGGCCCTCCAGCACCTCGACCGCCCTGACCTGGGCCACGAGATCTTCCATGGCGTCGAAGTAAGCGTCGGCGCCGTCGGGATGGACCACGTCGGGGTCCAACACGAGGAAGAACTGGCCGCGGCGGCCGACTTCGACTGCCGCCGAATGAGCCGAACCTGACAGCACACCGGCCAGGATATTGGTGATCATGGCCAGGCCCGTACCCTTGTAGCCACCAATGGCGGGGATGATCCCCTTCATGGCCACCGCGGGGTCCGTCGTGGGGTTGCCGTCACGGTCCTGGAAGCCCCAGGCGGCCGGCAGCTCGGTGCCCTCTGCCTGGGCGCGCAACACCTTGCCCAGGGCCACCGGGGTCAAGGCCATGTCCAACAGCACCGGCGGGTCGTTGCGCCGGGGGAAGGCGAAGGCGATGGGGTTGTTGCCGTAGAGGCGGGTGCGGGCCCCGAAAGGCGCCAGGTTGGGGATAGAGGTGGTGGTGGCCATGCAGGCCAAACCGGCCTGGGCGGCCAGGTTCGGATACCAGCCCCCGCAGCCCCAGTCGTTGCCGTTGCGCAACACGCCCACGCACATGCCGCTCTCTTTGGCCTTGGGGATGAGCTTCTCCATCAGGCGAGTCGCCACCAACTGGCCCAAGCCGTGGTGGCCGTCGCCCGAGAGGAGCGTGGGTCGTTCCCGCAGAATCTCCAGCTGGGCGGCGGGGTTACAGATGCCCTGCTCGAACCAGCCCAGATACCACGACAGTCGCTGCACGCCGTGGGTGTCCACCCCCCGCAGATCCGCCCACAGGAAGTTGCCGGCCACGGTGTCGGCATCGCCGGCGAGCATGCCCGCAGCGGTGAGGGCGGTGGCGGCGAAGGCCCGCACCGCGTCGATGGGCAACTCGGCGGCTTCACCCTGGGTGCGGGCCATCTCGGGGACGCCCCGCTGAGGATCGTTCACATCGTGCTCTTTTCTGCCACGGAGATGGGTGGAGTTTCAACCTGTTCGGGCGGGCCCAGCGCAGCGATGACCCCGGCCGCGAACGCCTCAGTGGAGGCGCGACCACCCTGATCGGGGGTGAGGTCGTGGTCCGCGGCGTACACGGCGCTGATGGCTGCGTCGAGGCGGGCGGCCGCGCCGGCCAACCCCAGGTGCTCCAACAGCATCACCCCAGACAACAGACAGGCGGTGGGGTTGATGATGCCCTGCCCGGCGATGTCGGGGGCGGACCCGTGAGCGGATTCGAAATAGGCGAACTCGTCGCCGTAGCAGCCGGAGGGGGCCAGGCCCATGCCCCCAATGGTGGCCGCCGCCTCGTCGGACAACACGTCCCCGTACAAGTTGGGCAGCAGCACCACGTCCAGGTCGTGGGGGCGCAGCACCAGGCGATGGGCCATGTCGTCGACGATGAACTGCTCCAGCTCGACGTCGGGAAAGTCCCCGCCCACCTCGCGCACGATGTCACAGAACCAGCGGTCGGTCTTGGGCAACATGTTGGTCTTGGCCGACACGGTCAGCTTGGCGTTGCGGGTGCGAGCCAGCTCGAAGCTGAAGCGGGCCACCTTCTCCGTACCGGCCCTGGTGATGATCTTGGCCGCAAACCGGCCCTCACCCGTGTAGGCCAGCCGGGCCGAGGGTCCGATCAGGCCGGAGCGGCGCAGGGCCTCGACGTCGCCCATGATGCCGACGTAGCTGTCCTCCAGATTCTCGCGCACGATCACGTAGTCGATAACGGAAGGATCCGCCATAGGCGAGCGGAACCCCCGCCGCCAGCGGACCGGGCGCACATTGGCGAAGGTTTCCTTGCCCCAGCGCAGGTAGGCCACCCCAGGGGTGGTCCCGTTGGTCGAACCGAACAGGCAGCTGTCGGCCCGGTCGATGCGTTCCTGAACCAGTGCTTCGCGTTCCGCTACCGGGTAGTCGGCCAGCTCGGCGCCGGTGGGCAGCACATCCCAATCGATGGGCAGCTCCATGGCCCGCAGGACGCGCAGGGTGGCGTCCATTGCCTCGGGGGCAGCATCGTCGCCCGGGATCACGCACACGCCGTGACGCGTCGTGTTCGTCATGCTCGTCGTGACGTCATGCGCGTCGTGCGCGTCGTGGGCGCATTCATCGGGTCCTCCGTCTTCCGATTGGCAGCGTAGTGTGCCCCGCCATGGCCGTGACCGCCGCTCCCGCGGTGGCAGGCTTGGAGGTGCAAATCCCGTGAAAGTCCTCGTGATAAAGGGGCTCACCCTGCCCACCGTGAGCGACGATGAGGTCGCCGCCATCGCCCGAGCGGCCGGGGATGGTTCGGTGGTAGAGGTGGTGGGCGGGGTCAAGGCGGCCATGGAACACGCCGCCGACACCGATGTGATTCTGGGGGTGCTGCCGGAACGGCTGTTGTCCGCCGCCCCCAACCTGCGCTGGGTCCACGCCACCGCCTCGGGGGTGGACATGTTCATGTACCCCGCCTTCAAGGCCAGCGAGGTCATCCTCACCAGCGAAAAAGGCCTGGTGGGAGGTCATCTGGCTGACACCGGCTTTGGACTGCTGCTGGCCCTCACCCGCCAGATCCACACGGCCATTCGCCTGGGAGCGGGGGCCTGGGAGCAACGCGAGGCCATGCGGACAGTCGAAATCGAGCTCGAGGGTTTGACCATGGGGATCTTCGGCTTCGGAGGTACCGGGCGGGCCATGGCTCGCCGAGCCACCGGTTTCGGGATGAAGCTGCTGGCCCTAGACGAGTTGGCCGTACCCGGCGGCGACGGGGTCGAGGAGGTATGGCCGGCCAGCCGGTTGATGGAGTTGCTGGGGGCCTCTGACGTGGTCGCCATCTGCTGCCCCCTCACCGATGCCACCAATCGGGTCTTCAACGATGCCGCCTTCGCAGCCATGAAGCCCGGCGCCATCTTGGTCAACGTCACCCGCGGCGAGGTTGTCGACGGCGAGGCGTTGGTGCGGGCGCTGGCCAGTGGCCACCTGGGCGGGGCCGCCCTCGACGTGATCGACGGCGAGCCGCTGCCGGCCGACCATCCCATTTGGGCCTTCACCAACGTGGCCATGACCCCTCACACCGCCGGTGCCAGCCAGTACCGGGCCAGCCGCAACATCAGCCGTTTCGTGGACAACCTGGTTCGCTATGGCTCGGGGGCCGACCTGGTGGGGGTGGTCGACAAGCAAGCCGGTTTCTGACCCTGGGGCCGGGTGGGCGGGTGGCT
>JANPEN010000346.1:0-1503 GCA_031422955.1 Acidimicrobiia bacterium | reverse complement strand
TATGGAGAATCTCGAATAAAGCGAAACAGAAGGCGGCGCCGGCGGCTACCCGGCCAGGGTGGGCTTTGAACCAGGGCCGAACCAGGGGCGCGATAGCGGTATCGATGGTGTAATTGGAGAGAAATCACAGCGGGATGGCGGCGGCCGCGGCGGCTCCGAAGATGAGCGAGCGCAGCGGGGTGAGGGCGCTGACGGGTTGCGTCAGGGACAGGGACGTCTTCATAGGCGGGACTCTGACCGAAGAGCGCCGAGGCGTCCATGCCGGAACCCCCTACCGGACCCTGGGGGGGGGAGAGGGCCGGGGCCTACCTCAGGGGCCCGATGATGCTGGAATGGCGGCGGTGAGGAGCCCCTGTTCGGTAGCGACCAGGCGGTCCACGTCGAGATTTTGGGAGTTCGGTCCTTACCAGCAGGCCACCGCGTGACGCAGCGCTTCGCAGACATTTACCACAGCCCCTGAGCGACCAGCCCCAAAGGTGACGCCGGCCTCCTCGAGTTTGCATAATCATGGTTATGCAACGCAGCTCCTGGACCTTGGTGCGCTGTCAGCGGGGGTCTTGTTGGTAGGCGACAGATCGGTGACGCACGGCGAGGATTCGGACGGTCTTGTCGTTGTCGACGAGGTGGTAGAGGATTCGGTACGCCCCGACTCTGAGCGAACGGACGCCGGCGAGGCGGCCCCGAAGCTTGTGTCCTTTGTCGGGGGTGTAGGCCAACTCGGCGATAGCTCCCGCGGCCGCGTCACCGAGCAGGAATGGGAGCGTATCGAGGTCTGCTACGGCGCGCTTGGTTAGTGCGACTCGCGCCACCTTCAGCGGGTGTGGCGAGACGTAAAGGCGCTAAGCCAATCTTCGAAGTCGATGTCGTCCGCTCGATTGGCACTGAGGCTTTCCGTGATCGCCGCGACCGTGGCCGGATCGGACAGGATCTCAGCGGTTTCTTCGAGATCCTCATACTCGTCTACCGGCACCAGGACCGCCGCCGGACGGCCGTTGCGGGTCACGACGACGTGTTCACGCTGATCAGCGACCGCGTCGAGATGAGCGGATAGGTCCTGTCGAAACTCACGCACCGGAACAATTCGAGCCACCACGTGAGTGTACACCATTGCGTACACTCACCGGGACGCGGCTACGAGGAAGGTAACGGCGAGCGCGAGGGTTCAGGCGGGGTCGAAGAACAACAAAGCGGCGCGGCGGGCGTGGCTTTCGAGACGGGCCCAGTCGATGACTCGCTCGGCCGAGGTGACCACGATGAGCTGGCGGTCGGTGTCGAGGTTGCCCAGCTGGTCCAACAGCAACGAGGCCAGCTCGGGGTCAGCGTCACCGGGCACGGCCACGACGTGGGGCCCGGCGTAGGTCTCTCGGGCCGGGACCAGCGCACAAACCACCCCGAGCACGTCCGCCACCTTGGGCGCGGGCTCCTGGGCGGCCTCGGCGCCGTGGTGACTGACTGTCGCCAAAGCTCCCATACGCACCAGTAGCCGGCTAGCCACCTCGACCC